>NZ_BAAATE010000037.1:0-90823 GCF_039533245.1 Nonomuraea recticatena
CCGTGATCGCCGCGCTGGACGCCATCGAGTCGGGCGACGCGAGCGAGGAGCACTTCACCACGATCGGCAACGACTGGGACATCGAGGAGCGCACCCGAGCCCAGCTCGACCGGCTCGGGCTCGGCGACCTTGAGTTGGGGCGTACGCTGCGCACGCTGAGCGGCGGCCAGGTCGTCTCGCTCGGCCTGGCCGCGCAGCTGCTCAGGCGTCCCGATGTGCTGCTGCTCGACGAGCCGACGAACAACCTCGACCTCGACGCGCGCCGCAAGCTCTACGCCGTGCTCGGCGACTGGACCGGCTGCCTGCTCGTGGTCAGTCACGACCGGGCCCTGCTCGACTGCATGGATCGCATCGCCGAGCTGGACAGGGGCGAGGTCCACTTCTACGGCGGCGACTTCACGGCCTACGAGCAGGCCGTACGGACCGAGCAGGAGGCCGCCGAGCGGAACGTGCGCAGCGCCGAGCAGGAGCTCAAGCGCGAGAAGCGGGAGATGCAGCAGGCCCGCGAGCGGGCCGAGCGCCGGGCGAGCAACGCCGCCCGCAACCTCAAGAACGCCGGCCTGCCACGGATCTTCGCGGGGACCATGAAGCGCGGCGCCCAGGAGTCGGCCGGGCGGGCGGGCCAGACGCACGCCGCCCGGGTCGGCGACGCCAAGGCCCGGCTGGAGGAGGCCGGGCGCACCCTGCGCGACGACCAGAAGATCACGCTGCGACTGCCCGGAACCCACGTCCCCGCCGGGCGCACGGTCTTCCTGGGCGAGCATCTGCAGGCCCGCGGCCTGTTCGCCGCGCCGGGCCTCGACCTGACGATCCGCGGGCCCGAGCGCATCGCGCTGACCGGCCCCAACGGCGCGGGCAAGTCCACCCTGCTGCGCCTGGTCAGCGGCGAGCTGGAGCCGGACGGCGGCAGCGCCAGGCGGGCCGACGGCCGGATCGCCTACCTCTCCCAGCGGCTCGACCTGCTCGACGTCGAGCGCACCGTGGCCGAGAACCTGGCGGCCTTCGCTCCCGGCATGCTGGAGGCGGAGCGGATGAACCTGCTGGCCCGCTTCCTGTTCCGCGGCGCGCGGGCGTACCTGCCGGTCGGCGTGCTGTCGGGCGGCGAACGGCTGCGCGCCACCCTGGCCTGCGTGCTGTGCGCCGAACCCGCGCCGCAACTGCTGCTGCTGGACGAGCCGACCAACAACCTCGACCTGGTCAGCGTGGGACAGCTGGAGAGCGCGCTCGGCGCGTATGAGGGGGCGTTCGTGGTGGTCAGCCATGACGAGCGCTTCCTGGCGGAGATCAGGGTGGAGCGCTGGCTGGAGTTGTCCGGCGGGCGGCTGCTGGAGACCGGAGGGCCCGCCGGTGAGTGACGCGCTGCTCGCTCGCGATCTCGTACGGACGCTGGGCGCGCGGCGCGTGCTCGACGGCGTCTCGCTCACCGCCGCACCCGGCCGCCGGATCGGGCTGATCGGCGAGAATGGTGCGGGCAAGTCCACCCTCTTGCGGCTGCTGGCCGGAGTGGACGAGCCGGACTCCGGCACCGTCATGCGGCCCGCCGACCTGGCCTTCTTGCAGCAGGAGGCGCCGTTCGCCCACGACACCACGGTCGCCGGCGTGCTCGACGACGCCCTGCGCGAGGCCCGTACCGACCTGGCCGAGCTCGACCGACTCACCCGGGCGCTCACCGAGGCCCCTGACGATGCCGCTCTGCTCGAAGCGTACGGGGCCCGGCTCGACCAGGCGCAACAGCGCGAGTCCTGGGACGCCGACCGGCGCGCGGAGATCATACTCGACCGGCTCGGCCTGGGCGGTGTGCCGCACGGGCGCGTGCTCGT
The DNA here is from genome assembly GCF_039533245.1 of Nonomuraea recticatena. Taxonomy (NCBI): domain Bacteria; kingdom Bacillati; phylum Actinomycetota; class Actinomycetes; order Streptosporangiales; family Streptosporangiaceae; genus Nonomuraea; species Nonomuraea recticatena. The sequence goes on from NZ_BAAATE010000037.1 coordinate 1,821, forward strand.
GTCGTTGTCAGGCGGGCAGCGCGGGCGGCTCGCCCTGGCGGCGCTCCTGATCAGACAGCCCACCGCGCTGCTGCTGGACGAGCCCACCAACCACCTGGACGATGCCGCCGCGGTGTTCGTGGAGGAGCGACTCCGCGGCATGACCGGGGTGGTGGTCGTGGCGAGCCACGACCGGGCGTTCCTGGACGCGGTCTGCACCGACCTGATCGATCTCGACCCGGCGGTGGACGGGCCCGCCCGCTACGGGGGCGGGTACGGCGCGTACCTGGCCGAGAAGCGCGCCGAGCGGGAGCGCTGGGAGCGGCGCCACGCCGAAGAGCAGGAGGAGCTCGGCGAGCTGCGCCGCGCCGTCGCGGTGACGGCGCGGCAGGTGGCAGTGGACGGGTTGCGACGCGACAACGAGAAGATGGGGTACGGACACCGCGGGGGACGCGTGCAGCACCAGATCTCGCGGCGGGTACGCAATGCCGCCCGCCGGCTCGCCGAACTGGAACGCGAGCAGGTCCCCGCCCCACCACCCCCGCTCCGCTTCCGTCCCCGCACCCTGGTCACCGTCACCGATCTCGCGGAGGCCAACCACGCCGCAGCCGCCTCCGATGCTGCCGGTGCCGCGAAGGGTGTCGCCGCCGGTTCCCGCGATCCTCACGACGAGACCTTGCTGTCACTGCGGGACGTGCGGGTTCCGGGACGGCTCTATATCGACCGGCTGGAGGTGGCGCCGGGGGAGCGGCTGCTGGTCACCGGGCCGAACGGCGCGGGCAAGTCCACGCTCCTGGCGGTGCTGGCCGGACGGCTGAGCGCGGAGGGAGAGGTATGGCGAAGGTGCGGGCTGACCGTCGGGCTGCTGGCGCAGGACACCGTGTTCGAGCGGCCGGACCGCACGGTACGGCAGACCTACGAGCGGGCGCTCGGCCAGGAGCGCGCCGAGTCCGTGCCGCTGCGCTCGCTCGGCCTGATCAGCCCGCGTGACGTGGATCTGCGAGTGGGGGAGCTGTCGGTCGGCCAGCGCCGCCGGCTCGCTCTGGCGCTGCTGGTGGCTGATCCACCCGAGGTGCTCTTGCTCGACGAGCCCACCAACCACCTCTCACCCCGCCTCTCCGACGAGCTGGAGGAAGCCTTGGGCACCGACGGGCCCGGCGGGATCGTGATCGCCAGCCACGACCGATGGTTGCGCTCCCGCTGGCAGGGCCGCCACATCCGCCTGCCATGAAGCCGTGACGGCATCGCTGTGAGCGGCGTCGCAGGAGAGCCGCCGGTGGATGGCAGTGGGCCTCCTGCTCCGGGATCGGAGCAGGAGGCCCACCGGCTACATGGTCAGCGCAGCTTTCGGAACGTCTCCCTGACGTCGTCGGTGAAGGCTTCGGGGTTCTCGTAGTGGACGAAGTGGCCGCCCTTCATGTGGGCGTTGACATTGATCACGTTGAAGGAGCTGCGCGTGGGGCCGGCTTCGAAGGCGGCGATACGCCCTTCGACGGTGTCAACGCCGGGCGGGTAGGCGTCGCCGAGAAGGAAGGTGAAGCCAGCCGGCGGCTCGACGACGGGCCGGCGGTTGTGGGAGGGCACCCACGGGTAGCGCACCGCGTTGCGGTACATGCGGATGGAGGACCCGATGGCCTGGTTCACCCAGAAGGCCGTGGCCTCGGCGAGGATGAAGTCGCGGGGGAAGTTCTCATCGAAGTCACCCCTCTTGTCGCTCCACTTCTTCCACCGCCGCAGGAGCCAGGCCAGCATGCCGATGGGGGAGTCGTTCAGGCCGTGGGTGAGGGTCGAGGCGTCGAGCATGTGGACCGCGACGTGGGAGACGTAGGTGCTGACGAGGTTCTCCAGGCCCGCCCGCAGCTCCGGTGTGGCGTCCTCGGGAATCTTGGCGCCGTCGGTCAGGTCCCAGAACCGCTCGTTCGCGAACTGGCCTGGAGGCAGGTCGTGCCCGTAGTGCAGGCCGATGATGCTGTCGGCGTACTTGTGGCCGAGCGCGCTGGTGACGAGGGCGCCGTAATCGGAGCCCGCCGCGGCGTACTTGTCGTAGCCCAGTACCTCGGTCATGAGCTTGTGCATGATGTCGGCGATCTTCCAGTAGTTCAGGTCGCCCCTGCCGACGGGGGTGGACCAGGCGAATCCGGGCAGGTCGGGGATGATGACGTCGAAGGAGTCGGCCGGGTCACCGCCGTGGGCGGCGGGGTCCGTCAGCGGGCCGACGAGTGGGAGGCTGAATCCGCTGGACCACGGCCAGCCGGAGTGAACGGCGAGCGGGACCGGGTTCGGGCCCTTGCCGCGTACGTGGTAGAAGTGCACGGGCGTGCCGTCGATCTCGACCTTGTACTGGTCGTAGGTGTTCAGCCGCTGCTCCTGCGCACGCCAGTCGAAGCCGTCCGCCCAGTACTCCACGAGCGGCTTGAGGTAGGCGGTGCTGATCCCGTAGTACTCATCATCGTTGTCCAGGTCGTCGAAGAAGCGGGTCCTGTTCAGTCGGTCCTTGAGGTCGTCCAGGGCCTCTTGGGGGACATTGATCTTGTAGGGTTCCAGCGCGCTGGGCTTGTTGTCGCTCACGGCAAGGCTGCTTTCGTGGAGTGGTGGATGAGAAATCGCTGCCGGCAGGTGGGTGCCGCCTGCCGGTGTTCTGATCGCGCGGTGGCCGGACGCGACCGGCCGCCGGGCGAGGTGTGAAGGGGCCGCAGGTGGCGTCAGCTGGTGAAGTCCAGGCGGACCCGAGTCTGCCTGAGCTCGGCGATGTACCAGGAACCGTTCATCTTGACGAAGCGTGCGTGGTAGTGGCCGAACCCGTGCATGCCCCGGAAAGGGATGTGCTCGGACACGGCGGCGTCCTCGGGACGGGTGATGAGGTCCTCCATCGCCCATACGCCGTGGGCGGCGGTCGCCGAGTCGACGTCGATCTCGTCGGAGAACAGGTGGTGGACCAGGGTGACGCCGGGGCCGCCGCTGGCGCCGACCGTGGCGGCGATCCCTTCCCTGCCCTCCATGTGCAACCACACCGATCCGTCAGGCTTGTGCGGGGTGAACGTGCCGTCCGGCGTGAACAGATTCGCCAGGTCCTGCCAGCGCTGATGATCCGCGTAACGGACGTAGCGAGCCATCAGACGACGAAGATCCTCAGTAATGCTCAGACGCTCAATGGCATCCATAATCGATCATCCCTCTACCAGTGATGTGGACGGGCATCCCGCCGGTGCTGCGCCTCGGCCGGCCGTGCCCGTCAAGCGCGTTGCTTTGTGTCGTGTTTCATGGGCGACAGACGCGCTCTACCTACGCGTCCTCGGCATCGCGTCATTGAGAGCCAGCGCCGTCAGCACCCGGTCCAGGTCGGCGGCGAAGGTGTCGTAGTCGTACCCGGTACCGGGCCGGTCCGAGCGACCGAAGCCGCGGCGGTCGTACGTGATCACCCGGAAGCCGGCGGCGAGCAGCGTCGGGGACTGCTTCTCCCACGAGTCACCGCTCAGCGGGAAGCCTTGGATGAGCACGATCGGGTGCCCCGCGCCGTGGTCCTCACAGGACAGGTTGATGAGCGACGAGCCCGGTTCCGCCCGCGGAGGCGGCGGCCTACCGCCGCGGATCGAGCAGCAGCTTCCCCGAGGTGCGCCGCGATTCGATGTCGACATGGGCCTGCGCGGCCGCATCCAGCGGGTAGCGCCCGGTGATGTCGACGCTGAGCTTGCCCTCGCGGATCTTCTAGAAGAGGTCCCCGGCGTGACCGAGCAGCGACTCCCGGCTGTGAATGTGGTCCGCGAAAACGGCGTAGGTGATCCGGATGCTCCTGGGCAGGTCGAACATCCGCACCGTGGGGATCTCGCCGATCAGCGGACCGTAGTAGACGAGGGTGCCGACCCGCCGCAGGACCTCGATCGACCGCCAGAAGGTGCTGGCACCGCCACCGTCGAAGACCGCGTGCACGCCCTCGCCGTCGGTGAGAGCCAGGACTCGGTCCACGAAGTCGCCGTCCGAGGAGACGAGTACTTCGTCGGCTCCCGCGGCCTTGGCGGCCGTGACCTTCTCTTCCCGGGAGACCAGTCCGATCACGCGGGCGCCACGCAACTTGAGCAACTGGGTGACCATGCGTCCCACGCCGCCGGCCGCGGCGTGCACGAGGGCCGTTTCACCCTCCGCCAACGGCGCCGACTCGGTCACGAAGTGATGCGCGGTCAGCCCTTGCATCATCGTGGCGGCGGCGACGTCGCTCGGGATGTCGTCCGGAATCGGGACCGCCTGGGCGGCAGGCATGGCGATCTTCTGCGCATAGCTGCCGAAGACCGAGACCCAGGCGACCCGGTCGCCCACCGCGAATCCGCTGACGTCTTCGCCGACTGCGGCGACTCGGCCCGCGCCTTCGACTCCGATGACCGCCGGAACCTCGCCGACCAGACCGAATCCGACACGAGAGCCGGTGTCCATGAAGTTGATCCCTGCGAAGTCGACGTCCACCAGGAGATCACCCGGTCCCGGCTCGGGGTCGGGCCAATCCTTCACCTTGAGGACTTCGGGGCCGCCGAACTCTTCTACCACTACTGCGCGCACAGCGCGCACCTCCTTCTACCGGTCGACAACCCCCGCTGGGGGGCGGCGATTGTTTCGTGGGGCGACTCGCCCCGGGGATCAACAAGGGACAGCCTGCGCGCTCCTCGCGCTGAGCAGCCGGATCAGGCCTGCAGGAGCGAGGCGGCGTAGGCGGGATTGGTGTAGTCGCGCCAGGCCGCGATCTTGCCGCCGCGGAGCTCGTAGACGGCCATGTTCATCACGGGGACCAGCTTTCCTCCCGCCAGCGCGAGCCCGTGGATCTGCTCGGCGATGACCACGTCGCCGTTCACCGCCTGGTGCACGGTCTCGAAACGGACCTGGGCGAAGTTCGCGAACACGCCCCTCCACAGGGCGATCACCGCTGCGCGCCCGTGAACCGGCTTGTCGCCGTACGCGGAGAAGGTCACGTCCTCGGTCAGGAACGAGGCGAGCGCGTCCGCGTCCTTGGCGTTGAAAGTGCTGACGAAGTCGCGGACGAACGCGTCGTGCTGAGTGACATCGGACATGGCAGAGACCTCCAGAGGATTGGGTGGTTCGCCGGCGGCGGCGAGCCGTTTGGGTGAAGTGCGCGCCACCAGGCAGCGCATCGTCGAAGGCACGTCGGCGCACCTTGGAAGCGACAGCCGGGCAGCCGTGACCGGGCTCCCGCCTTTGCGGACCGTGCCGCGGCCGCCTTCATCGCGGGTATTCAGGGGGCGTCCAAGAAGGACGGCAGTCATCGGAAAGCGTGGTCGACCTGCTGATCGACCATCTTCCAGGGAACTCGTACCGCCTCGGGCCGCCGCACGGAACAGGCCGCGCTCTGGGTGCCGGCCCGTGGCCTCGTGCACCCCGGTTGTGCCGTTGTCAGCCCCGAGACACCTGACTTCGCGCCTCGATGGCTCTGATCGTGTTCTTCAGCGCCTTCTCCAGCGCGCCTTTGCCGATGCTGCCCAACAGCAGTCCGATGACGCGGCCTTTGAGGTTCCTGCCTTCGCGGACCACGACGACGTCCAGCTGTGTCGTCCCGTCGGGCAAGGGGATGAACGTGTAGATGTGGCCCGAGCGGCCGCTCCAGACGTTCGATTCGATGGTCGTCATCACCACGCGGTGCGGGTCGGACCAGTCGTACCGCAGCCGTTCCCAGATGCCGCCGGATCCCTCGGTGACGTCGGCCGTGTCGGCGCCCTTCGCGTGCACCTTCAGGTAGTCGTCGGAGCTGTTGCCGAACAGTTGCCGGCGGCCCGGGCTGAAGTCGGTGAGGCCGGCCAAGAACTGCTCCGGTGTCGCGCTCGTCTGCTCGGTGAAGTGGATCGTTGCCATGGGTTTCTCCCCTGCGTTCCTTGCATCGGTGTGGTGATCGGCTGCACCAAGACTGCCGGGGCGGCAAGCCTCGTCGAGCCCGTACCGGACCCTGGTCCCCAGGCGCCGTACCCCTGGCCCGGCCCCGGGGACCCCTGGCCCGGGCCAGGGCTCGCCCCTGGGCAGACGGGGCACCGTGGTCGGTGGGTGCCGACGGGCATCCCCTGTTGAGAAGGAGCTGATGGTGGACTTCACGATCGAGATGTGTGGTCGTCCCTGTCACGGACGTGGACCGGGCCAAGGACTTCTCCACGGGGATCGTCTTTCGCGAGGACGGCGAATTGTCCGGCCCGGGCGGCTTCCGGGTCGTCCATCTCACCCCGCCTGGATCGACCGCGTCGATCAACATGGGCACCGGGGTGACCGGCGCGGCACCGGCGCGGCCTCGAGTCAGCGAGGTCTTGCACGACGCCGGTGGACGCCGTGCACATGGTGCGGGCCGCGGGCCTCGACATCTGAGCTGACTCCGCAGGAGGCTCAGGTCGCCCGCGGGCACCGCATCGACCTGGCAGGCCGGGTCGCCCTCATGCTGCCGGCCAGGGCCGGGGCGCTGCCGTCGGGGCCGGATCAGACGCCTGGCACCGTTCCGGCCGCCGAAGCGCGCGCTACACCCACTCACCGAACCGCAGTCCGTCGCCCCACTCGGTGACGAGCGCCGTGAACCGGTGGCGCCGCCACCCACGGCAGCGCGCCGCCACCGTGATCCACCATGCGCCGGAACCGTTGCGCGATTCGGTGAGGCGCAGCCTGCGGCCGAAGGGCGCCTGGCACTTGTCGCAGGCACTGCCGTCCGCGACGACCTCGTAGGTGAGCCGCGTGATCCACAGGTCCGTCTCGGTAGGTCCTGTTCCGACCCAGGCTGCAGGAGCTTGCGGAACGTACGGGACTCCGAGGTATATCGAACAGATCGTATTGAGCAGCATCCAGTCCATGACGCCACGATCTCTCCGGAGTGGGGGCGTCGGCCCCGGTGAAGGACCCTGGCCGTGCGGCGCCAGGGACGGGCCCGCAGACCCGTGGGGGTGGACCTGCCGGCAGGGAGAGACCGTCGAGTACGCGCGACCGTCAAGCACGTGGACCAGGTCGTGGGCGAGCAGAGAAGGTCGGAGCATAGGAGGCCTCATGGCCCAGGTGGCCGCATGCCACTCGGTCGCCGTCTGCCATCCGGATCTCGTCGCCCGCGTCGTCGAGGAAGCGGCGAACACCATCTGCTCGAGCAGGTGATCTCGCCTGCCCGGGCCCGCTGTTCCAGGTCCGCTGGATGAAGACGCCCTGCCTCCTCGTCTTCGAGGAGGCAGGGCCTCGGGCTACCGGTCGAGCTGAGGGGCAGCGCGGACGGGCACCACAGGGATGGAGAGGAGCGGCGAGCCGTTGAGGGTGACACTTCCGGTGCGCAACCTGCGTGCGACCCCCAGGGCGCGCTGGGGCTCGGTGGTCCAGATGCCTCAGGACAGGCCGTGGTCGGAGTCGTTGGCGACGACGGCCAGGACGGGCATGGAGTCGCCGAGCCCCGTGGACGCCACCCCTGACGGGCTCACGCGCTCGCCAGGTCGGGGAGCCGCCCCAACGCGTCGCGCAGTGCGGCCCGTGACGTGATGCCCAGCTTGGGAAAGACACGGTAGAGATGCGAGCTGACGGTTCGAGGAGACAGGCGTGTTCGTTGGCCGATCTCCTTGTTGGTCAGGCCGCTGGCGGCGAGATCCGCGATGCGGCGCTCCTGCCAGGTCAGCGAGGTCAGGGGGATCGACGGGGTGCGGGAGGAGTTGTCGATGGTGCGCAGCTCAGTGCGCGCCCGTTCCGCCCACCCTGTGGCACCGAGCTGTTCGAAGCAGGTGGCAGCGCTGGCCAGCAACTGCCGTGCGGCCTTGCGGCCATGACTGTGCCGCAGGCGGATGCCGTGGGCCAGGCGGATCCGGGCCAGCTCGAAGGGAAAGTTCGCCCCCTCCGGGTGCGCTTCGGCCCGCGCGTACATCTCGGCGGCCTCCCGGTCGTTGGTCGCCGTCATCGAGAGAACTCCGTAGGTGAGCAGGGCCAGCCGGGGCGAGATGTCCGGGAGCCCGGCGGTCTGGGCCGCCAGCGCGTGCCGTCGGGCCTGTTCCGCGCGACCCGTGTGGAGGGCGGCTTCGACGAGGTCGAGCAGGGTCCCCGAGGCCTGGTGAAGATACGGCTCGAACGTGCCGGGATGGGTGATGCCGCTGGCATGGAGGTACGCCGCTTCGTAGTCCCCTTCGCTCAGCGCAGCGATTGCGCCGGCGGTGTCGGCAAGCTGGGTCAGGAGGCCTATCCCGCGCGGGCGGGCCCAGGAGTCGACCATGGCCCGCAGCTCACGTGCTTGCTCGACTCGACCTCGCATGGCCGCGAGGACGGCCAGATAGGCGCGGCTCTGGTAGGCGAAGAGGGTGAGTCCGCGAACCGTTGCCAGTTCCAGGCTGCGCCGGCCCGTCTGCTCGGCGACCTCCCATCGCCCAGCGGCCATCTGGTCGAGAAGGAGCAAGTGCAGCATGGATATGTCGCCGGCCTTGGCCTCGACCTCCCGCTCGCGCTCCATCGTCCGCCGGAGATGGGACCGGTACCGGCCGAGGGCGCCCACGCGGTAGGCGACGTCGCACAGCCGGGCGACGTCCCAGGGGTCCAGCTGGGGAACGTCGCCGAACGCGCTTTCCACCCGCTCCTGCAGCCCGGTCCCCCGGCGCAGCACATCGCTCCAGGCATCCTGGTAGACCAGCGAGTTGGATGGGATCAGATGCTTCACTGAGGCGAGTACGGCATGGGTCCTCTCCCACATGGCGCAGTCGCTCGCATACTGGCTGATCACGAGCAGGAGGTTCACCAAGGGCGTGAGGACGTCGTGCGGCTCGCCTTCAGCCCGGTCACGGACGTTCTCGATCACGTTCAGCAGTTGACGGTGCGTGGAAGACACCTCCCCGTCCTCGTAGAGGGCCACGTAGGCGCTTGCGGCCACGGCAGCCGGGGACGGGACCCCATGCGTGGTGCCGGAGTGGACCAGATGGTGAGCCCGCTCCAGGAGACCGGCCTGCGCGGCGATGAACGCCGCGTCTCCGAGCCTGCGACAACGGCTCTCGCGGTTCTCGCTCAGCTCCGCGGCTCGGGTCAGCCACGCGATGGCCGCGGCTTCACCGCCCCGCCGCCTCGCCGAGGCTGCAGCCGCCTCAAGCTCGGCTGCGACCTGTTCGTCCGGGTCGATCGCCGCCGCGGCCAGATGCGCGGCGTGCCGTTCAACGTCCTGCCGGTGCAGCTGAGCCAGAACGGTGTGAGCGGTCCGGCGCTCGTTGGGAGTTGCCATCCGCACCACGGTGGAACGGACGAGCGGATGCCGGAAGACGAACTCACCGGTGTACGGGTCCATGTCCAGCAGTCCGCAGGCGGCCGCTTCGTCGGCGTTCAGCATGCGGTACCGCACCGCCGGCACCGGACTGGAGCCGGTTCGCGCGCTGACGCCGTCGAGGGCACCGCGCAGGAGTTCCGTGCGGGCAGCAGGGGTCAGGGCCGCCACGCGTGCTCCGTAGACGTGCTGGAGTCGACGCGGAAGCGGCACGCCCCCGGCCCCGAACGCCTCCTCGACGCCGTGTCCGGATGGGGCACTGCTGAGCAGGGGCGGCAGTTCCACGAGCGCCAGAGGGACTCCCAGCGCCTCATCCAGGACGAGAACCCGGATGTGCGGGGCCAAGGCGGGGTAATGGCTGTCCAGTACCTGTTGCGAGGCCTCCCGCGACAAGGGCGGCACGTGCAGTTCGGGAAGACCGGCGCTGTCGAACCCCACGGGGACGCCGGAGCGCACGCCCAGCAGGAGCTTCACCTTGCTGTCGGCCAGACGTCGGCCGACGAATCCGCACACCGCGGTGCTTGTGACGTCCAGCCACTGGCCGTCGTCGATCACCATCAGCAGAGGCGTCGCGGACGCCGCGAGGGTCAGCAGGTCGAGGACCGCGAGGCCCACGGCCATCACGGACGGCGCCGGCCCGTCGCACCTCCCGAAGACCGCGCCGAGGACCGCCCGGTGGACGCCGTCGAGCCGGTCCATGTCGGGGAGCAGTGGGTAGAGCAGTTGGTGCAGTCCGGCGAACGGCAGCTCGGCTTCGGCTTCGGCCCCGGCAGCTCGGATCACGCGGTGGCCCGTCGCCGACGCGAGGTCCGCGAGGTGTTCCAGCAGCACGCTCTTGCCGACGCCCGTTTCGCCTCGCAGGACGAGGGCTCCCTCCTCGGGCGAGGCGATGAACGCCGAGAGGGCCTGCTGCTCGGCCTCCCGACCCACCAGGGCACGCATGCGATCCACTGCCCGTGTCCTCCTCTGTCGCTGGACCGGCTGCTCCGATCCGTGTCGGTCGTACACGCCCCCGCCGGGGGCCTTTCAAACGGTGTCAGGCAGGAACGCGGCGACGTGGACGAGGGCCTTCACCCTCGGGTCGCCGCTCGCGGCCTCGGTGATGACGTCGCCGGCGCAGGTGCCGTGACGGCTCGCAGGATCGAGTCGGCCACCGGACCGGGCTGGGTGACCGGCAGGGCGTGCCCGGCGCCGGTGATCACGACCGCCTCCTTGCCACCGGCGCTCGGCCATGAAGCGCAGCGCCTCGGCGGGGATGTTGCGATCGGCGTCGCCCCAGACGAACCAACTCGGCAAATCCCGCCACGCGGGTGCGGCGGCCACGTAGACCAGTGCCCGGACGGCCGGGCGGCCGAGGGACGCGACGACGTCCCGCAGGTATGCGGCGTCGGTGCGGACGCCGCGCAGGGGGTTGGCGACCGCCACCCGCGGTCACGCCCGCGGCGATGAAGCGCTCGATCACGCCGTTCCAGCTGGACGACTCGGCGAACGCGCCGTGGACGAGGACGACTACGCGTTCAGGGGTTGTTGTCTGCATGCCGCCAGCCTCGCCCGGCCGGCGGCCCGGTCGCCCCCGGGGCTATCCCTGGCTGTCCCTGGCCCGTGCCCCCTGGCCCAGGTTCGGCGGCCGGCCAGGGTGGGGCCCGGGCCGGGTATTCCGTGAGCGATCGGACGCGGAACCGGCAGGCTGCAGGCCTTCTTTGACGCCGCCGATAAGATTCGCGACCTGATATGGCCGCTGACCGACGACGCCCGGGGCGCGGAAGGTCTACGGAAGGGTTGTGCGCAGCTCACGCCGTGAGCTGATCCCGAGCTTGTTGAACACCTTGCGCAGGTGCCACTCGATGGTGCGGGCGCTCAGGAACAGCTCGGCTCCGATCTCGGCGTTCGAGCGGCCGTCCCGGGCCCTCCGGGCGATCTGGCGTTCCTGGTCCGTCAGTTCGACCGTCCGCTGTTGGGCGCTCTGCGGCACCGACACGCCGCAGGCTGCCAGTTCGAGGCGCGTTCGCTCGGCGAACGCCTCGGCGCCGATGGCCGCGAACATCTCGTGCGCCGTGGTCAGCTGCTCGCGTGCCTCCCCGCCGCGTTCCTGCATGCGCAGCCATTCGCCGTGGAGCAGGTGGGCCCGGGCCAGCGAGACCGTGCCGCGGCTGTGTCCGAGCCGCTCTGTCGCCTCGCGGTAGAGCTCGTCGGCCTCGGCGCCCTCACTGATCAGGGCGCGTGAGCGCGCCTCCGTGCCCAGGCCCCACTCCGTCGTGCTGGAGGTGGTGGTCCGGGCCAGCCGTTCGACGGCCTGGGCGGCCTGGGTACGGTCGCCGCAGCGGACGGCCGCCTCGACCAGCTCGCTCAATGCCCAGGAGGCGAACGCGGACTCCGTGGGGCTGGCCGTCGCCAGCGCTGCCGCGTTCCTCGCCTCTGCGAAACGACCGAGGCCGTTGTGCAGGACGGCCTTGTTGTAGTTGATCAGGGTGAAACCGATGCCCTCGCTTCGCTCGACCGCGATGTGCTCGGCCGTCTGGATCAGGCCGACGGCTTCGGCCTCCCTGCCGCGCCACGCGGCCACCGCCGCCGCGTCGTAGGCGGGGCGGGCGATTCCAGTCGCCTCGGCGACGGCCTCCGCCTCCTCGAGCAGCTCGGCCGCGGCCGCGAACCGGCCCGCGTGCAGGTGGGCCGCGATCCGCTGGGTCAGCGCGACCGGCAGCATCACCAGTGCGCCGACATCCCTGGTGTGACGGAGATTCAGCTCGGCCAGCGCCTCCCAGGCCACGTCGTCCCAGGTCTCGCAGGCCCCATGGCCGGCGATGGCGAGCCAGCGCATGGCCTCCGTGACCGGGAGCTCGTCGCGCCGGAAGGCGTCCAGAGCCCGCTGCATCGGTCGGGTGCCCTTGGCGTGCCCTTCGGTGTACAGAACGGCGAAGGCGTCGAGCAGCAGGTCCTGCGCGCGCGGAGACCGGCCCGGCGCGGGAGCCGTCTGCGCGGAGGCGGCCACCTCCGCCACGGTGGCGCGGCCGGCGAACCGGCCCGCCAGCAGTGAGTAGGTGATGGCATCCAGATAGGTCTCCCTGGACAGGACGGGGTCGAGCTGCTCGAACCGCTGTGCGGTCTCCAGCAGCAGTACCGGCGCCTCGGCGGCTCGTCCGGTGGCGAACGCCAGATGCCCGCGCAACTGCCCGACGTGGGCGGCCCGCAGATCGTCGGACGGACCGGACTCCACCTTGTCGAGCAGAATCCGGGCGCCCTCAGGCGCGCCCGCGTGGTACTTGTACCTGGCCGCGGCGAGCTCGCGTTCGGCGCGCACCACCGGATCGCCGGTCAGTGCGGCAGCGCGTTCCAGGAACGCCCCGGCCGCCGACAGCCCGCCGCGTCCCTGGGCCCGGTCCGCCGACGCCTCCAGCTCGGCGGCGACAGCCTCGTTCCGGTCCGCGGAGGCGTGCGCGAGGTGCCAGGCCCGCCGGTCCGGATCGGCTTCCCGTGACGTCGCCTCGGCCAGGGCACGGTGCACCCGGCGGCGTGCGTCAGGCGTGGCCACGCGATACACCGCGGAACGCACCAGCGGGTGGCGGAACGCCACCCGGACCCCGATCGTGAGCAGCTCCGCCTCCTGCACGGCACTGCCCGCCTCGGGGCTCAGCCCGAGAGCCGCTGCGGCCCGCCACATCAGGACCGGATCGCCGGACGAGTCGGCGGCCGCGAGCAGCAGCAACTCCCTGGCGTCGGCGGGCAGCTCGGCGATGCGGCGCTGGAAGTTCTCCTCGATCCGTCCGGTGAGCTCGGACGCTTCGAGCAGGCCGAAGCCGCCGGCGAGCCGGTCCGGGGAGGCGAGTGGGAGTTCGAGCAACGCCAGTGGGTTGCCGCGGGCCTCGGCGAGGAGCGCGGCTCGGACTCCGTCGTCGAGCGGCCAGCGCACCACGGAACTCAGCAGCTGCTGTGCGGCGTCCTCTGCGAGTCCCTGGACCGCCAACTCGGGCAGGCCCCGCATGCTGGCTATGGGCCGGCGGCTCGCAAGCAGCATGAGCACCGACTCGGCACGCAGCCTGCGCGCCACGAACGCCACAACCTGCGCTGACGCGTCGTCGAGCCAGTGGGCGTCGTCCACCACGCACAACATCGGGCGTTCGCGGGCCGCCTCGGCGAGCAGGTTGAGCAGGCCGAGTCCGACGAGGAACGGGCCGGAAGCCTCACCGGCGCGCAAACCGAAGGTCGTCGCCAGCGCGTCCGCCTGGGGTGCAGGCAGACGGTCGATTCCGTCCAGCAGCGGCAGGCACAGCTGGTGCAGTGCCGCATAGGGGAGTTCCATCTCGGACTCGACCCCGGCGACCCGCAGGACCTTCAGGTCGCCGCCGGCCTGTTGCGCGTAGTCGAGCAGTGCGGTCTTGCCGACACCCGCCTCACCCAGGAGCACCAGAGCCTCGCTGCGGCCGTCGCGCATGGCCTTGAGCAACGCGTCCAGTGCCGCGCATTCCGTGCGTCGCCCGAGCAGCATGGTCATCTCCTTACGGCCATCGCTGAACATGTTTGAGGCGAGCGAAAGCCTCTCACATCTGCGGGCAGGGCGCCGCTGCCGCCCCAGGTCAGAGGTGAGCCTGGTGGGAGCGGGCCGCCGTCGGAACACGTCGCGGCTCCGTTTGGGCAGTCGAGCTGACCGGGTGTGGGACTGTGACGAAGGGGACGCCCCACACCCGGTCAGTTTCACGGCTGGACGCGCAGCGCGGCTGCGAGTTCGCGACGCGAGGCGATGCGCAGCTTGGTGAACACCTTGCGCAGGTGCCACTCGACGGTTCGCGGACTGAGGAACAGGGCCGCTCCGATCTCCGCGTTGGTACGTCCCGTCACGGCCAGGCGGGCGACCTGCGTCTCCTGTGGTGTCAACTCGTCGCGGGGACCGTTCGTCCGGCTCTGGACCGTCTCGCCGGTGGCCTCCAGCTCGCGGCCGGCACGGCGGGCGAACGCCTCCGCTCCCATCGCGGCGAACGCGTGGTGCGCCGCGCGCAGTTCGTCGCGCGCGTCAGTCCGGCGGCCCGCGCGGCGCAGCCACTCGCCGTAGAGCAGGCGCGCCCGGGCCACGAGCAGATCGAGCCGGGTCGTCGACAACTGCTCGATCGCCTCGCGATAGCGGTCCTCGGCTTCGCCGGCCGACCCGGCGAGCGCGTCGGCGAGAGCCTGCACGCCGAGCGCCCAATCCGAGCCGGCAGCCCGGGTCCGCTCGGACAACCGCTCTCGGGCCATGGACGCGATCCCCGTCTCTCCCGCCCGGGCGGCAGCCTCGACGGACTCGACCAGTGCCCAGTTCCCCACGCCGAGGTCGTCACGCCCTGCCGCCCGTTGCGCGGCCCGCATCGCGGCCGGGTACTCGCCGAGGCCGTTGTACAGCAGCGCCGCGGCGACGTCGGCCATGCCGTTCAGCCGCCCCTCGCCGTATGCGTCCGCGTCCCGGAGGACCGTGGCGATCAGCTCGCCCGCCTCCGCCTCCCGTCCCCGCGCGGCGGCCAGGGTAAGTGCGGGACACAGGTCCGGTACAAGGCCGGTCGCCCGGCCCAAAGCGTCGATCTGGTCGGTCAGGGCGGCCGCGTCCGCGAAACGCCCCCCCTGGATCAGCGCTCCGGCCAGGGAGGACAGGGCCGCCGGCAGCAGCGACAACGCGCCGGTCGCCCGAGCGTGCGCCACCGCCCGCTCGCTGAGCTGGTACCAGGTCTCATCGTCCCACACCGCGTACGACGCCGGAGCCGCGAGCCAGAGCAGCCGGAGGTCGTCGTCGTCGCTCAACGTCCGCAGCGCGCGGCGCAGTTCGGGGACGGCCGCGGCGTGCCCGTCGAGAACCCACGTCGCGAGTCCGGTCAGCAGAAGACCAACGGCATCGGTGCCGGGTGGCATGGCGCGGGCGCCTGCAGCGGCACGGCGCAGATCCTCGCCTTCGATCGGGCCGGCGTGCAGCGCCACTCCGAGCGCCCAGAGGTACGTCTCGCGTGCCGCGGCGGGTTCCAGCTCGGCCAGTCGCTGCGCCGCGGCGAGCAGACGCGGCCCTGCTGCCCGGCCGTGCGTGAGCGCGAACGCCGCCTGCGCGCGCAGCCGTTCCGCGTGGGCCTGGCGCTTCGGGTCGAGCGGAGCCGTCCCGGCGATGTCGAGCAGCTGGGAAACCCGCACCGGCATGCCGGCGGTCAGGTACGCGTCCGCGGCCACCAGCAGGCGTGCGGCGTGCGCGGTGCTGTCCGCGCTGAGCTCGGCGGCCCGTTCCAGGACGTGGGCGACGGCGGCGTAGCCGCCACGGGCCAGAGCATGGCCGATCGAGCGCTCGAGCTCCTCTGCGACCTCCTCGTCGGTCGCGACCGTGGCCTGGGCTCGGTGCCAGGCACGGCGGTCCGGTTCCCGGCTCGGGTCGATCACCTCGGCGAGAGCACGGTGGACCTCGCGCAGCTCGGCGGCGTCCGCCGAACGGCGGGCCGCCGCGCGAACCAGCGGGTGTCGGAACCGCACCCTGGCACCGATCTCCATCAGACCGTCGATCCGCGCCGGAGCGGCCGCCTCCGGCCCGATCCCGAGCCGTTCCAGCGCGCGAAGCAGCAGCGCCCCGTCGCCCACAGCCTCCACGGCGGCCGCCAGCACCAGCTGCCGGGTGTCAGCGGGCAGCGCAGCGATCTCCCGGCGGTAGTCCTCCTCGACGCGGCTCACCGGTGAGGCGCTGCGGGCGCCGTCGAAGCCGAAGGCCAGTTCCGCCGGGGACAGCCCCCGTGGCAGTTCCAGCAGCGCCAGCGGGTTGCCGCGTGCCTCGGCGACGATCCGGTCCCGCACCTGGGGATCCACCGGCTCGGGCAGCACCGAGTCCAGCAGCGCCCGGGCGTCGTCGTCGCCGAGCCCGTCCACCCGCAACTCCGGAAGGCCGGCGAGGTACTCGGCGTTGGCCTGCGCGGGTGCGGTAGCCGACGTGGAGACGGCGAACACCAGAGCCACCGACTCGGCGTGCAACCGACGGGCCACGGACGCGAGGATGGCCCCGGAGAGCCCGTCGAGCCACTCCGCGTCGTCGACGACGCAGACCAGCGGCTCGTCGGCGGCAGCCTCCGCCAGCAGACCCAGCACGGCCAGCGCGATCAGCAGCTGCCCGGGCGGTTTACCACGGCTCAGCCCGAACGCCGTGGTCAGCGCCTCGCGTTGCGCCTCCGGCAACCGATCGAGGTGGTCCAGTAGGGGCGCGCACACCTGCTGGAGCGCCGCGTACGGGATCTCCGACTCCGTCTCCACCCCGGCAGTCCGCACGACGCGGCCCACCGGCGTCTGGCCGGCCAGATATGTCAGCAGGGCGGTCTTGCCGATACCGTACTCGCCACGCAGGACCAGCGCCCGGCTGTGCCCGTCGTGCACGTCACGCAGCAGCCGGTCGAGCACCTCCTGTTCCAGGGCCCGCCCGCGCAGGTGCGACCCCGGTGGGATACTCGCCACGTCCCGTCGACCTCCGTGCTCAGGCTCCGCCACGAGTCTCAGCTGCCCAGGCCGGCGGTTCCGGCGACATGGGCGGCGTACCACGACGGCCCGTTCAGATCTCCGGTCTTGAAGTCCACGATCGTCAGCTCCTTCGCCACAGCGCATGCCGGTCGACACCGACCATCATGATCCTGGCGGCAGCCGCCCGTCGCCCCAGGGATGAACCCTGGTCGGTACCCTAGCCGTGAGGGGCAGGGGTGGTGCATGCCGGTCTGCAGCACCAGCACCCGACATCCGATCGGACCGGCAGGCCATGTTCTCCGCACGCCACCGATGACCGGCTGCTGAGGCCTCTTCAGATGCCGCCGGTCACCAGCCCGGGAGTCCTGGAGCGGCCGATGACAGCCGTCGCTGGCCGCCCCTCCAGGTCGGCGCTCGGGCCTCTCCCCAGACTCGAGGGCCGCTGCCAAGTCCTTGCCGGCCAACCCGGTCTCGCCGCCGATCGCGCCCCGGTCGATGTTCGCCAGAGCCCATTGTGCACCTGGACCCAAGCTCCAGACGATCGACACTGTGGCGAAGGTCGACCGCCCGCACCCGCCCCAGCACCGGGTGCGCCCGGCCGCAGCCTCAACCGAGGCACAAGTGGATCACCAGTGGGCTCCGCGATGCTCCACGAGGTAAGCGAAAACGCATCGCAGGAGACGCACACATGAGCCCCGGCCCCCGGCTACAGCGTCGACTTGTCCTCGCTGGCCACCGGCGCAGAACTCGGCCCAGGCCTGGCCGTGGGCGACGTCAACGGCGACGGTTGGGCCGAGATCGCCGTCGGTGCCGCCAAGGCCACCGTCTCAGGCCACAGCGAAGCCGGCGCCGTCATGGTGATCCCCGGCTCCGCCAACGGTCCGGTGGTCAAACGTGCTCAGACCATCACCCAGGACGGCATCGGGCCCATCGGCGGGTCCTCCCTGCCCGACCCGATCCGCGAGCAGTCCAAGCCCGGCGACCACTTCGGACAGGCCATCACGATCACCGACATCACCGGCGACGGCAGGGGCGAGGTCATCGTCGGCACACCCGCCAAGAACGGGGGTAGCGGCATGCTGGCCGTCCTGCACGGCTCGGCCACCGGCGTCTCGACCGTCACCGCCCAGGCCGTCCACCCCAGCTGGTACGGCCTCAACTCGACTCAGGCGAATTTCGGCGAGGTTCTGCTGAAATAGGCGGGCCGACCCGGATCGATGCTCCCGAAACCGATTCGGTTCTCGCTCGACGCCGGCAAGGATCGGGACGAAAGGGGCTATGCCGGTTAAGTGAGGACGAGGCGGCCGATGGGCAAGGCTGGGGGGAAGAGTTCCGGTGACGACGCGGTCAACTGATTGGCGACCTCTTCGACGCAGCGGCACGACGGCCACCGGCCGGCCGGGCGAGGAGGGCGTCCGTGCGGCCCGGCGTGGACAGGGCGGTCAGGCGGGGCCGGGCGGCAGGTGCACAGTCATGATCAGATCGCAGGGGCCGGTGCCGGCACCGCGGTAGGTGTGGGGGCTGTCGCCGTTGAACGTGGCGCTCTGCCCGGCGGTGACGGTGTGCTCGGCGCCGTCGAGGACGAGGACCATCTGGCCGGTGGTGACACTGACGGTCTCCACGACCCCGGCCTGGTGGGGCTGGCTCGGGTAGTCCTCTCCGGGGTGCAGCCGCCACCGCCACACCTCCACCGGCGCAGCACCGGCGATGACCAGCATGAGGCGGGCCTGGCCGCCGTGTTCGCCGGTCCACAGCGGCTCGATCTCCTCGGCGCTGGCGATGCGGACGGTACGACCTTCTGGCGGGCCCTGCATGAGGGTGGGCACCGAGATGCCGAGCGTGTCGGCCAGGCGAACGAGGGTGGCCAGGTTGGGGTTGCCCTGGGCCTTCTCCAGCGCGGCGAGCGCGCCTTTGGAGACCTGGGCGCGACGACTGAGCTCCTCCAGGGACAGACCCGCGCGCAGCCGAGCGGTCCTGACGTTGTGGGCGACGGTCCGCAGGGCGGTGTCGTTCTCGGCCATCTGGCTGGCTCCCCTTCCTCGGTCGTTTCAGTGTACTCCACGGTCGTTCGATTGGCACTTTCCGGTCGTTCTGATGTACCGTGAAGTCATTCCATTGAACCCATCGGAGGTGTCGTGATCGCTTTGCTGCTGGCGCTGGGCAGCTCCCTGGCCTACGGATGCGCCGACTTCCTCGGCGGCTTGGGCGCCCGCAAGGCCCACGTGCTGCGCACCGTCATGGTCGCCGCCCCAGCCAGCCTGGTGGTGGAACTGCTGCTGTGGCCGATCCTGGGCGCCACCTTCAGCCCCGGGGCGCTGGCGTGGGGTGCGGCCTCGGGAGTGGCGTCAGCGGCGGCGTTCACGCTGCTGTACCGGACGCTGGCGATCGGGCCGATGAACGTGCTGTCGCCGGTGACCGCGCTGGTGTCGGCGGTGCTGCCGGTGACGGTCGGCCTGGTCCAGGGCGAGCACCTGTCGGTGGCCGGGCTGGTGGGCCTGCCGCTGGCCCTGGTGGCGGTGGTGCTGGTCAGCGCCGGCCCCGGGACCGGACAGGGCGGCACATCGGCCCGTCCTTCTCGTACGGCGCTGCTCCTGGCGCTCGGCGCAGGCGCGGCCATCGCCCTGCAGCTTATCTTCCTGCATCAGGCGCCCGCGGGCAGTGGCATCGCCCCGCTGATCGCCGGAAGAACGGTCTCCTCGGCGATCACCCTGACCGCGGCCGCGATGATGTCTCGCAGGCTCGGCCCCGACAAGCCCGCCTACGCCCTGTCGGCGACCGCCGGAGTGCTGGACTCGATCGCCAACCTGCTGTTCCTGCTCGCCGCCCGCAGCGGCGACCTGTCGATCGTCGCGGTGATCGTCGCCCTGTATCCGGCCGGGACGGTCCTGCTGGCCCGCGGGGTGCTGCACGAACGCGTCGGCCGCGGCCAGCTCGCCGGTCTGGGCGCCGCCGCCGTCGCGGTCAGCCTGCTGGCCCTCACCTGACCGCCCCGCACCGCCTCCACCACGCCGATCACCGCGAAGGAGTTCCTGTGTTCATCCAGCCCTGAGACGCCGGCCTGGACGAGGCCGAATGGCAGACCTGGATCGCCGACAGCCACGACTTCGGTCCAGCTCGCCGTCAACGGCCTGCCCGGCCGGCCGCCCGTCGTCGTCCCCACCCGCTTCATCTGCCACGGCGGTGACCTGCTGATCCACCTCGCCCGCCCCAACCCCGTGTGGAAGGCGGTCGAGCGCAACCCGGAGGTGACCTTCACCGTCGTCGGCGACTACGCCTTCGTCCCCGGCCCTGGCGCACTACTACGCGGCCGTCCAGTTCACCTGCCAGGCGCACGTCATCGATGACCCCCAGGCCAAGGCCGACCTGCTGACCCGGCAGCTCACCCACTTCCAGCCCGGCGGCGACCACGCCGAGGTCGCCGTCAGCCGCCCGCCGTACGGGCGCATGCTGTCCGGCATCCGCAGGCTGCGCCTGGAGGTCGCCGCAGTCCAGGCCACGTGCACATACGACGACGCCGCGAATGATGAGGGTCGTTCGGCCCTCGAAGCCGGACATGACGCAGCCGCGGTCGATCTCGTACGGTCCGGGCGGCAGGCAGATACTTGGCTAGCCACATATTTGCTGTACAGTGATTATGTGTCTAGCCACCTAATGTGTGGCGCAACGTTAGGAGCTGTCATGAAAGCCATCGTCTTCGACCGTTTCGGCGGCCCGGAAGTACTGCACGAGGCGGACATCGAGATCCCGCAGCCCGGCCCCGGGCAGGTCCGTGTCCGCGTGAAGGCTGCCGGGCTGAACGCGCTGGACGGCAAGATCCGCTCAGGGAAGCTGGAGGCCGTGTACCCGACGACCTTCCCCGCCGTCCCCGGTCGTGAGTTCGCCGGCGTGGTGGATGCCCTGGGTGAGGGCGTGACCGACGTACAGGTCAGCGACGAGGTGCTGGGCTGGTCGGACACCGGCTCGTACGCCGAGTACGCGCTGGCCACCATCGTGGCCCCCAAGCCCGCCGCCCTCGACTGGCAGCACGCGGCCGCGCTGCCGGTGGCGGGTGAGACCGCCGAACGGGTCCTGAACCTGCTCGGCGTCGCCGCGGGAGAGACCGTGCTGATGCACGGCGCATCCGGAGGGGTCGGAACCCTGGCGGTTCAGCTCGCCACGGCCCGCGGAGCACGTGTCATCGGCACCGCCGGCCCCGGGAATCAGGACTATCTCGCCTCGCTCGGCGCCACCGCGACCGTGTACGGCGAGGGCCTGGTCGAGCGGGTCCTGGCGCTCGCCCCTGACGGCGTGGACGCGGTGTTCGACCTGGCAGGGAAGGGCGCCCTTGAGGACTCCATCACCCTGCGGGGCGGTACCGACCGCATCGTCACCATCGCGGACTTCCGCGCGCAGCAGCTCGGCATCACCTTCGCCACCGGTCCTCAGGAGGTCTCGGCCGACCGCCTGGCGGTCCTGGCCCAGGACGCCGCGACCGGCAAGGTCGTCACCACCGTCACCGCCTATCCGCTCGACCAGGCCGCCACGGCCCAGCAGGTCAGCGACGCCGGGCATGTCCGGGGCAAGCTGGTCCTCGCCGTCGGCTGAAACATCCTCGAGCAGCTCCGCGCCGCCGCGGAGCTGAACGCCCCCGACCCGGCCACCTTCTACGGCGGCGGAGCGGCCGGCTACGCCGACTACCCCACCTACACGGATTGAGGCGCCGAACCATGCCCCACATTCCCACGACGGCCGGCAAAGGGCCGATGAGCTACGCGATCTTCCAGCTCGCCCGCGCCCACCGCGCCCACGCCGCCGCCCTGCTTCGCGCGATGGACCTGCATCCCGGACAGGAGCTGCTGCTGATGCAGCTCTTTGACCGGGACGGCCAGACCCAGTCCGAGCTGCTCGAAAGCGTCGGCCTGGACCACTCCACCGTCTCCAAGTCCCTGCGCCGGATGCAGGACGCCGGCCTGGTCGTCCGCGAACCGGCCGCACATGACCGGCGCGTCATG
The DNA here is from genome assembly GCF_039533245.1 of Nonomuraea recticatena. Lineage (NCBI taxonomy): Bacteria > Bacillati > Actinomycetota > Actinomycetes > Streptosporangiales > Streptosporangiaceae > Nonomuraea > Nonomuraea recticatena. Next base: position 23,460 of record NZ_BAAATE010000037.1, read on the forward strand.
GTGGTCCACCTCACCGACAAAGGCCGTTCCATGCGCCAACCCATCGCGGCCCTGTGGCAGACCTTGGAGGAGACCTCCGCGCGGAACCTGTCGGAGCAGCAGGCCGAGTCCTTCGTCGACACCGCCTACGCCATCGCCGAGGCGCTCACCAGCCGCGCGCTTCCGCAAGAAGAGTCCGAGTAACTCGCCGGTGCGGCCAGCCGTCTGCACCTCCATGACGACCGCATCACCCCGTCCCATCCCTTCGACCTCGGCAACCAAGCCCCTCGCTCCTGACCTGATGGAAAGTGAAAACCTCATGACTGCCACCGACTCCACCACCCTCCCGGTTCTCGTCGTCGGGGCGACCGGCTCTCTCGGGGGCAAGGTCGTCGACGAACTACTCAAGCGCGGCAAGAACGTCCGTGCCCTGGTTCGGCCGACCACCGACGCGAGCAGGCTCGAAAGCCGGGGTGTCGAGATCGCCCGCGGCGACATGCTCGACCTCGACTCGCTCGTCGCCGCCATGAACGGCGCCGATGCCGTCATCACCACCGCCGCCGGCTACACCCGCGGCGGCAAGAACGCCCATGACATCGACACCGTCGGCAACGCCAACCTCGCCGAGGCCGCCCACCGCGCCGGCATCCGACGGTTCGTCCTGACCAGCATCCTCACCAGCGACCAGACCCCCGATGTCCCACACTTCTGGCACAAGAAGCTCGCCGAGGACAAACTCGAACAGCTCGGCGTCCCGTTCCTGGCACTGCGCCCGGGGGCGTTCCTCGACCAGATCGCGGGCATGGCGGGCGACCCGATCGACAAGGGCCGCCTGATGTGGATTGGCAAGACCACTGTCCCGCTGACCTTCGTCCACACCTCCGATCTCGCGACGTACCTGGCAGCCGCAGTCGACGCCGAGGCCGACGACGGTGAGCGCATCGACATCGGCTGGGATCGTCCGGTCAGCATGCGCGAGGTGGCCGACCTGATGGGCGGCAGGGCCGGAAAGAAGATCAAGGTGTGGGCCGTTCCTTCCTCCGTCGCCCGCGCCGCAGGAGCCGTCGCCGGCCGCTTCATGCCCCTGATCAAGGACATGGCCGCGATGTTCGGCTGGTTCGACACCGGCCGCTACGTCGCCGACGCCCGCCGCCAGGAGCAGCTGTTCGGCCCCGTCCCCACGGCCGAGGACGTCCTCGCCCGGTACAGCGACGAGCTGGGCACCGCACGGCACCGGTGACAGGCCCGCCTCCCGACGCCTATACCAGGACACCTGAGGCTGCCGTTCAGCGCCAGTATTCGCCGTTCTGGCGCCCCCCACGCGACCTTCAGGTCATTTCAGGCCGTCGACGAAGATCTTGGCCACCTTCGTCAGGGCCGGTTGCGCGACCGCCGGATCGAGGAAAGGGGCCCGGTAGCCGGCGGCGTCGACGAGGCCGCCTCCGGTTGTCGTCCCCCGGAACGCGACCTCGACCGTTTGGTCACCGACCAGGACCTTGACGAGCATCTCCATCATGGGAGGCGCGCTCTTGTCGTAGAGCTTGGTGGTGCTGGAACGCACGACGAACGCTTTTTCCCCGAGCCCGGACAGCTCCTGGCGGGGTTCGTACACGATGTGGAGGCGATCGTCGCCGATGCCGCCCTTGGCGTGGTAGCGGTCGTACTTCTTGGCGTCGCGATCGAACTGGAACGTCGATCCGGTGTCGCCCCCACCCCAGCGGACCAGGCGGATGGTCAGTTGGCCTCCGCGCGCGGTGAACTCATCCCCAGGCCGGTGCTTGACGGCCTCCTTGACCGTCCAGGTGCAGGCGGTCTGCTTGATCCTGCCGTCGTTGGTACTGACGGACGGCCCGCCGGCGGCGGGGAAGAACGCCGACTCGATCTGCTCGGCGGTGACGATGCCGCAGGGCCCGGTGAGCTTCACCTTGTCGGCACTCTTGGCCATCTCTGCGGTGATGAGCTCGGTGACCTTCCCGGCCGCGGCCCGCGTCTCGTCGCCGGAGGGGTACTTGGCGCCGGTCCGGTTGTCGCCGCCGTAGGTGACCTTGATCAGCCAGGGGCCCTGCCGCACGAACACCTCCGCCTTGAGGCCGTTCATCCCGATGGAGGACTGGCTGTAGGAGGCGTCGCCATACTCCAGCGCCTTGAGCTCGCCGAACGCCGAGCCTGAGGTCCTGCCGTCGATCCGCTTGCCGTCGCGGACGTTGACTCGCCGCTCGTGCGCTTTCTTGTCCCGCTCGAAGCGATCTGCGGCGTATTCGACGGCGCTGAGCGCCTCTGTGCTCCTGGCTTCCACGGCGATGCTCAGCGCGCGATAACCGAGGACGCCGTCGCCGACGTCCATCTTGCTGTTCGTCCAGCGGCAGGCCGCTCGCTTCTCGGTGTCGGCGGCCGCCCCGGTGGAGGCGTCCTTCCCCCCGTATCTGGCGTCGGCTACCAGGCTCTTACGGAGGTTGTCCGGTACGGCGGCGCAGAGCTGGTCGCCAGTGATCGCCCGGAGTTCCACCGCCTCGGTGGTCTTCGCCTCCTTGGCCGTGGGCGACCGGACCGGAGCGCTCCGGCCGGAGACCGGGTTCGCGGGCGGGCCGGCTTCGTCACGGCTCAGGAGCAGCCAGGCCCCTGCCAGTCCGCCGAGCAGGACGACGCCGAGCACGACGAGGACGGCGATCAGCGGCCCCTTCCCTCCCCCTCCGCCGCCGTTTCGCTGAGGAGGAGACCACTGCCCTCCCGGGCCGCCCTGCGGGTGGGGCGGCTGCCCGCCGGGACCAGGAGGCCACCGTACGCCCGGTCCTGTCCCGCCCGGTCCTGTCCCGCCTGGTGCAGGTCCACCCTGGGCGGGGGGCGGGAAGCCGCCGGAAGCCCAGGGCGGCGCGACGTGCCGGCCGCCCTGATATCCGGGCGCGCCGGACCCGTGAGACGGCGGGTGAGGGGTGGACATCGGACGAACCTCCAGAGCGGGCAAGCCTGCCGCCCCTGAGATGACAGGCATACGACGGGAAGGCGTGCTTCGCCCCTTTTGCGCCCCCGATGCGAGCCTACGGACGACGGATATGCGGGAGTGTCAGGCGAACGCCTCTCACCGCGATTACGGTTTGGTCGATCGTTAGGATTTGTCCGAACGAAATCGACGGGAGCGAGGTGACGGGGTGGCGCAGGAGGCGATGCGCCAACTGGTCCGCTTCGGCCGCCAGTACGCGGCCGTCATGCGTCTGGTGACGCTGGTTCCCATCTGCGCGATCGCGCTGTTCCGCTCCGCTCCCGGCAACCTCGCGCCCACCGCCCTCGTCGTCGCCGTCGCGGCGGCCTGGACCTGTGGTTACGCGTGGTGGCTCGGCAGGGGCCGGGGGAGCGTCCCGGTCGTCCTCGACGTTGTCGTCCTGCTGGGGCTGGCCGCGTGCGTCTGGTGGACGGACGCGATCGAGGACACCAACACCGGCTGGCTGCGCCTGCTGGTCCTCTTCATGTGCGTCACCTGCCAGTGGCACACCCCCGTGCTGGTGGGCGCCGCCGCGGCGCTGGCGGCCGGAGGCGGGACGGTGGTCGCCGTCGCCGTGGCGGGCGCGGACGCCAGCGTGATCCGAGGGCTGCTGTGGGCGCCGGCGGCGGCCGTGCTTTCCCGGGTGGCCTGGACGCTCCTGCGGCGGGCCGCCCACCGGGCCGACCTGGCGGCCGACGAGGCCGCGCGGGCGCGCGGCCGATCGCTCGTGGCTGCTGCCGTCCGCGCCGAGGAACGCGAGTTCGCCAACGCCCTGCACGACACGGCGGCGACGACCCTGCTGATGGTCGGCATCGGGCAGGTGCGCTCCGACGCAGGCTGGCTGCCCGCTCAGGCCCGCAGGGATCTCGACAGGCTCGCATCGGGCAGCAGCCCGGCGCACCCGCACGCTGATGTCGTGGAACTGCTGCGCGCGGGCCTCGACGCGGTGCCGCTGACCGTGGAGTTCGACGCTCCCGGGGAGGTGCGCCTGCCGTACGACGTCGCGCGCGCGATCGCCGATGCGGCTGGAGAGGCGCTCACCAACGTGCGCCGGCACGCGGATACGACCCGGGCGACCGTACGGCTGCGTGGCGACTCCCAAGCGCTGCGGCTCGACATCGCCGACAGAGGAAGGGGATTCTCCCCGGCGCAGGTGCCGGCCACCAGGTACGGCCTGCGCGAGTCCGTCCATGGACGGATGACCCGCATCGGCGGCACGGCCACGATCACCTCCGCCCCCGGCGAGGGCACCCTGGTACGGCTGGAGTGGCGCGCCGGTGACGGCTGACCTGTTCGAGGCCGCGTTACGGCACGGCCTGCGGCTCGCGACGCTGCTCGCCGCCTCGGCGATCGTGTTCGGGCTCGGGATGGTGAACCTGCTGCGCCACATGGACCGCTATGAGCCCGCGCTCGCGCAGTTCGGCGCCATGGCGGCACTCGGGGCCGTGCTCGCGGGTGAGGCGGCCCTGCTCGTCCGGGGAAGAACGTGGCACCGGCTTCGCGGGCTCGCCATCACTGTCGTGCTCGGCGCGTCGGCTCTGTCGTACGCGGCCCTGCCGGGCAGGAGCACCTCGACCGAGATCGACTGGGTGTTCGGCGCCGCCAACTGGGTGGGCGTCGTCGTCCTGCTCGATCGGCCGCTGCGCTCCTGCGTGGCGTTCCTGATGGCCCACGAGCTCACTGCCCTGCTGCACCTGCTCGTCTTCGATCACCCCACCCAGCAGGCGCTGGCCAGGTTCGCCACCGGTTCGGTGAGCGTGGTGGGCTTCCCGCTGTGCGTGGCGGTGATGGCGGCGATCCTGCACCGTCTCAGCGCGGTGGCGGCGGCCTCGCACCTGGAGATCGAGCGAGTACGGGCTTCCGAGGCCGGTACGGCTGAGGCGCACCGGCGCAGGCTGCGACGGTACGGCGAGCTGTCAGTGGCCACGATTCCGCTGCTGGAAGGGCTCGCCGACGGATCGCTCGACCCCGGAGATCCGCAGGTTCAGCGGCGCTGCGCCATTGAGGCGGCCCGGATGCGGCGGCTGTTCGCCGAGGCCGACTCCGTCGCCGACCCCCTGCTGCACGAGTTGCGTCACTGCGCCGACGTGGCCGACCGCAAGGGTGTCGCGGTGGAACTGGACGCCCGCGGCCAGTGGCCGGTGCCGCCCGTGGCCGTACGGCGCGACCTCACCGAGGCGGTGCTGACTGTGCTGGCCACAGCCGCCTCACGGGCACGGGTCACCGTCGTGGGCGATGCGGACCTGGTGTCGGTCAGCGTCGTCGCCGACTGCGACGAGGTGACGGCGCCGAACCCGGCCTCGACCGGTGTCCGCGTCGAGGCGTTGTACCACGACGACATGGTCTGGATGGAGGCCCGATGGCAGCCGACGAGCTGATCACTGCCGTGATCGTGGACGATCACGCGGCCATCGCCGCCGGAGTCGGCAGCTGGTGTGCCCACGCCGTACCGCCCATCGGCCTCATCGACGCCGGAGACCGGCTCGCCGACGTCTGGACCGGGCCGGGGGCCGCCGCCGATGTTGTGATCTTCGATCTGGAGCTGGTGCCCGGTCTGCCGAACTTCGGGGAGCTTCGCAGGCTGGTCGACATCGGCAGGCGCGTGATCGTGTATTCGCAACACACGGAAGACGCCATCGCCATCAAGTGCGTCGATCTCGGCGCGCTCGCCTACCTGACCAAGCGGGAGGGGCCTGAGCACCTGGTCCCCGCCATCCGGGCGGCCGCGCGGGGTGAGCCGTACACCACGCCCTCGCTGTCCGGGGCGTTCATCGCCGACACCGCCGCCGACCGGCCTCGGCTGTCACAGCGTGAGGTCGAGGTGCTGCGGGCGTGGTTCGTCTCCTCCTCCAAGGAGCTCGTCGCGGCCAAGCTCAACATCGCGGCCAAGACTGTCGACACCTACATCACACGGGTGCGGGTGAAGTACGCCAACGTGGGTCGGAGCGCCCGCACCAAGAGCGAACTGGTCAGCCGCGCCCTCGACGACGGGCTCATCACGCTCGCCGAGCTCAACGAGACGGAGGCCTCGTTGTAGGTCGTTCGCCGGACATCGGTACGCCCGATGTCTCCGTAGGGTGGTGATCTGCTGCGGTCAGGTCGCGAGGATGCCCACTCCACGGGGCAGTGGGCATCCCCTTACGCGGGGACGAACGTACGCCGGCCTGCTCCCATGAGCGGACGTCTCCTTGCCTGCTCCCGGCCACAGAGATTCGCATGCGCCATCGATATGACAGGGGGCCCTGATGGGACTGGAGATCAACATCCTGGGGCCGTGCGAGATCGCGGCGAACGGCGAGCCGGCCGTGCTGGCCGGTGAGCGGCGGGTCGGGGTTCTGACCAGGTTGGCACTGAATGCTGGGCAGCCGGTCTCCTCGGAACAGCTGCTCGCCCAGGTATGGGGCGATAGCACGGCGACGACGGCGGGTAAGCAGCTGCACATCGTGGTGTCGAAACTTCGCGGCCTGCTCGCACCGCACCAGGGCGACGACATCATCGCGACCGTCTCCGGCGGGTACCAGCTGAACCTCCCACGCGAGCGCATCGACGTCCATCTGTTCTCGCTCCTGGCCGGCCGTGCGCGTGACGCGAAGGCACAGGGCGAGATCGAGACGGCGGACGGGCTGTTCCAGCGGGCTCTGGCCCTGTGGCGAGGGGATGCCCTGGCCGGCATGACAGCCTCGTGGGCCGAGGCCGAGTCGGCTCGCCTCGAAGAGGAGCGCCTGACCACGTTGGAGGACCACGTAGACCTGCGCCTGGCAGCCGGTGATCACCACGCGGTCGTACCGGTGCTCACCGCCCACGTCGAGGCCCACCCGCTGCGGGAACGTCCGCGAGCCCAGCTGATGCTCGCGCTGTACCGGGCCTCCCGTCCCTCGGAGGCGCTCGCCGTGTACCGGGAGACGCGCCGTGCCATGGCCGATGAGCTGGGTGTCGAACCAGGATCGACGCTGCGCCGGCTGCAGCAGGCGGTACTCCGGCGAGATCCCACGCTCGACCTCGACACCCCGGCGCAGCGAGCCACGCTCGGCAGGCCCGTCATCCCCACCGAACTCCCCGCCGACATCCCGGCGTTCACCGCGCGGGCCACGGAGATCGCATGGCTGCGCAGGACGCTCACCGACACCCGGCCAGGGCTGCCTGCCGTCGCCGCGGTGCACGGTCCCGGTGGGGTCGGCACATCCGCGCTGGCCGTTCACGTCGCGCACGCCGTCGCCGACCGCTTCGCCGACGGCGTCCTCTACGTCGACATGGGCGCCGCCACCGCCGGGCGCCGGCCACTGCCGCCGTACGAGGCCCTCGGCCGGCTGCTGCGCTCACTCGGGCTTGACGGCGCCGCCGTACCGTCCACCCTGGACGAGGCCGCTGCGCGGTACCGCTCGCTGACCTCGACGCGTAATCTGCTCGTCGTCCTCGACAACGCGCTCGACGCCGGGCAGGTCCGGCCTCTCATCCCCGCAGGGCCCGCATGCGCGGTGATCATCACCAGCCGCCAGATCATGGCCTCGCTGGACAGCACGAGTCATCTCGAGCTGTCGAGGCTCGACCACGCCGACGCCACCGCGCTGTTCGTCCGCTTCGCGGGTCCCGGCCGGGTCCATGGCGAACCGGAAGCGGCGCAGCAGATCGTCCGGCAGTGCGGCGGCCTGCCCCTCGCGCTCCGCATCTCGGCGGCACGCGTGGCTGCCAGGCCCGATCGGGCACTGTCCTGGCTGGCCGATCAGCTCACCGACCCCGACCGCCGCCTCGACGCCCTCGAACATGCCGATCTGGCCATCCGCCACAGCATCGCGGTCAGCCTCCAGCACCTGCTGAGAGGGCCCGCGGGTCATGACGCCTCCCAGGCGTTCCTGAGGCTCGGGTCGATGGAAACCCCCATCCACACGGCGGCCGGCATCTCCGCTCTCACCGGCTGGCCGGAACGCAGGGCGGAAGCCGCGCTCAACCACCTCCTCGACGCCCGCCTCCTGGAGTCCGCCGGACCCGGCCGCTACCGGATGCACGACCTGATCCGCCTCTACGCCCGCGAGCAGGCCGCCCGTCACCTCTCCGGACCCGTGCACGCCGCCGCCATCGGACCCGGCTGGACACCGTACTTCTAGAGTCTTCCGGGTCGTGTGTCAGAGGTCCGGTGGTCGGGTCCAGCCGTCGGTGCCGAGCACGATGCGGATGGCCGCCCTGGTGAGCGGCTCGAGAGCGGCCTGATCGACCTTGTCGAGGGTGTCGGCCGAGTCGAACAGGTACATCGGCGCCGCCAGGAAGTGCACCCGCGGCACCTTCTCGGGAAAGAAGAACGCGCCGTCCGTGAGCGGCATCGGGTCGAAGATGTCGGGCCGTACGACGAACGACCGGCGCAGGTCCTCGGCGACGAGCGTGTCATGGACCAGCTTCTCCAGCCGGGGATCCTGGGTGGTGAACCACCAGCGCGGCTCGGGATCGGCGGTCGGCACCAGAACGCCGTCGACGATCTCGCACCGCAGGGCGGCGTGCTCCAGGTGAAGCTGGAGCACGACCTTGCCGAGGAGGTCCCTGTTGGCGGCGATGAAGGCCCTGGTGCCGGCCGCATGAGCCATGTGCCCCGCCGTGAGCAGGAACAGCAGGTTGTGTGGCCGCCGCTCACGCGGCACCTGCGACCAGTACCGCGCGGCGGCCAGCACGAGCGCCACGCCCGAGGCGTCCTCCACCGCCGAGGCCCAGGGCGCGTCGTGGTGCGACCCGATGATCACCCACTGGTCGGAGCGGCCTGGCAGCACGCCGGTCACGTTGCGCGAGACCGCCGGCCGTACCTCCGCCTCGACGCTGAGCGTCGCGGTGCACGGGCCCTCGGACATGAGGGCGAGCAGCCTGCGGGAGTCGTCGCGCGACAGCCAGACCGCGGGGAGGGGCCGGCGGACCGCGTCGTAGGGCACGTAGTGGTCGCGGCTCTCCCACGGCATGCCGGTGAAGGCGCCGACGAAACCCGCGGCGCCGGCCTCGATCGCCGCCCCGAGGCCGGCCATCGCGTCCAGGTCCATGGGCAGGATCTGTTCGAGGTGGTCGAAGACGCCCTCGGGATCGTAGAACGACGTCGCGGCCTCACGTAGCAACGCCTGGGGGAGCCGGCCGAGCACGCACTCCTTCACCACGATCGCGCCGGGCTCGGGCGCGCGGGCCAGCGGCGCCGTCACCCGCGCCTTCTCCATCGTGTACGGCAGCGCGAACGCCGCCACCTCGACGATCGTGGCCGGGTCGGCGTCGAGGTGGGCCCGCAGCGTGGCGCCGACCGGGTGCCAGGCTTCCAGCTCGACTGGCGGCAGCCGTACGTCCCGCAGCCCGAAGTCCGCGAACAACCCTGCGGCCCACTGCGCCACCCTGTCGTCGGCCGGATACCCGGGGCGGCGGACGCCTTCGGCGACCACCGTCTCGATCCACTCCATCATCTGGGCCGCACTGGACACGATCACGAAAGAGCCTCCTGACGTCGTTCGGCGAGCTCGGCCGCGACCCGCTCCGACAGTTCCCTGGTCACGGGGTAGGCGAGGAAGACCGCAGCGCCGGCCAGCAACACGGCGGCAGGCAGCAGCGTCATCGCGAAGACGATCCCGTCCAACGCCTGTTCGCTCTGCCGGGCGCCGCCCACGTAGCCGGTGAACGCGAGCGTGTAGGCCACCATCGCGCCGCCCAGCCCAGCGCCCGCCTTCGCGGCGAAGGCGGCCAGCGAGGTGAACGCGCCCTCCGCGCGGTCGCCGAAGCGCCATTCGGCGTAGTCCACGAGCTCGGCGATGGTGGCGTTGGCCGCGGTGAGCGTCGCGCCGCCGCCCACGGCCGTCAGCCCCATCAGGACAAGGACCAGCGTGACGTTCGAGTGCACCAGCCAGATCACCACGGACGGCGCAGCCGACAGCATCAGCGCCCCCAGCAGGGCGGCCTTGAGCCCGATGCGCCGGATCAGCGCCGGCACCAGCAGCGCCCCCAGCATCGTCGGCGCCACCATGGCCAGGGCCGCGATGCTGATCAGCGACCTGTCGCCCACGTTGTAGGTGAAGTAGTAGACGCTGGCGCCGCCGGCCGCGATGGCGGTCGAAGCGCTGAGCTTGGCGGTGACCAGGACCATCGCCGCCCGGTTCGTCAGGATCAGCGTGACCAGCCGGCGCAGGCCGTACCGCTGCGGATTCACCGGGCGGACGCGCTCGCGCACCCTTCCCGGCACGATCGCCATGATGGCCAGCGACGCGAGGACCAGGCAGAGGGCCCAGACCTGCTAGCCCGTCCGCTCGTCGGCGAACGAGGAGACCACCGGGATGGTCGCCACGTTGATCACCAGCACGCCGAGGATCCGCCCGAACGTCGACAGCCCCGCCAGGCGCGATCGCTCGGCGGTGTCGGCGGCCATCGTCGGCAGCAGTGAGATGAACGGCAGGTCGACCAGGTCCGCGACGAAGCCCCAGAGCAGGTAGGTGACCCAGGCGGCCAGCAGCGGCCACGGCGTCCGGAGGGGAAGGAAGAAGACCGAGAGGAAGCTGACGGAGGCCAGGAGCGCGCCGGTGAACAGGTATGGGCGGTAGCGGCCGCCGTGCCTTTCGGGGAGGTGGTCGATCACGTACCCCATGAGCGGGTCGCCGACCGCGTCAAGGAGCCTCGCCACCAGGAGCAGCGTGCCGACGGCCGCCGCGGCCAGCCCGACCACGTCGGTGAGATAGATGAGGACGTAGGAACCGATGGTCCCGCTCAGGAGGTTGATCCCGAAACCGCCGCCGAAATAGGCGAGCCGCTCGCCCCTCGTCGTCTGCCCAGTTAAGACGGCCATGACCGAGCACCTCCGTTGACACGGATACCGTTGGCGGAAAAGATACGGTCGTCCGTACAAATTGGGAAGAGGACGGATGACTGACATCGACTGGGCGCGGCGGCTGGCCCTCGAACCCGGCGCTGCCGTACCGCTCTACTACCAGCTGCGCGAGCGCCTGCGCGCGGTGATCGCCGGCTGCGCCCCCGACACCCCCATCCCCGCCGAGAAGGACCTGATGACCTTCGCGGGGGTCAGCAGGGCGACCGCGCGGCGGGCGATCGGCGACCTGGTCCAGGAGGGCCTGCTGGTGGCCAGGCAGGGCAGCGGCACCTACACGGCGCCGCTCGGGGCCGCCTCCGAGCTGGGCGCCAGGCCCGCCGGCTTCACCGAGACGATGGCCAAGCTGGGACGCAAGCCCACCACGCGGGTGCTGGAGGCCAAGCCGCGGCCCTGCCCCGTCGCCGTGGCGCCCGCACTCGGTCTCGAGGCCGGAGCGGAGATCGTGTTCCTGGAGCGGATCAGGCTCCTCGACGGCGAGCCGTGCATGATCGAGAGCGCCCATCTCCCTTCGGAGCTGGTGCCGGGCATCCTGGACGAGGATCTGACCGGCTCGCTGTACGGGCTGCTGCGGCTCAGGTACGGGCTGAGCCCCACCTCGGGCAGGGAGACGATCGGCGCGGTCAACGCCGACTACCGCCTGGCCGAGCTGCTTCACGTCCCCATCGCCGCGGCCCTCCTGGCGACCAGCAGGACCACGGCCACCGAGGCGGGACTGCCCCTGGAGTACACGATCCGCCACGCCAGAGGCGACCTGGCCGTCTTCTCCGTCGATCTCAACGACGCGAAGAACGTCCTGCTCGGCCCGGCCAGGCCATGAGCTCCTTCGGCGAGTGGACGCTCCTCCACGGCCTGCCCGCGTTCTCCTACACCATGGACCAGGAGCGCGACCCGCGCGCGTTGTGGGACCCGATCCTCGACCCGCCGACGAGGCGGCACGTCGTCCACCTCGGGAACCGGCGGATCACACTCGTCGCCGACAACTACGGCCGCTGCGACCTGTTCGACGAGCACACCGGGCTGCGCTGGCTGACCCGCGGCACCGGCGTGAGCAGGATCGGCGAGCTGTCCACCGCGGGATCCACGGCCGAGCGCCTGTTCGGGCCGACGTTCGCGGTGGTCCGAGTGGCCGACGAACGGGTGTCGCTCGAGCGCACGGTGCTCTGCCCCGAGGGGGAGCAGCCGTGGGTCCTCATCCGGCTGCGGGTGCGCAACCTCACCGGCGAGCCGGTACGGCTGGCGCTGACCGAGGAGTGGGAGTCCCGCCCCGCCGACGTCAGGCTGATCAGCGGTCCTGTTCCTGCGGCGGATCCCGGGCTCGAACTGGAGCTGCTGGGAGGGGAAAGGACCAGGTCGGGGCGGCTCACCGTCACCCTCGACCTCGAAACCGAGACGATCGTGGAGTTCCGCTACGGCCTCCTCGCCGAGGGCACCGCCGGATTCGAGGGGGCCGCCGGCTTCGAGGAAAGCCTGGGGAAGCTCGTCGCGCGGCTGCCGCGGGCGCATGCCGTACAGGCTCCCGAAGCCGAGCGGGAGATTCCGTGGCACGCGGCGCTGCTGACCGGTGGCGCGTGCGCCGACGGCGTGCTCGGCGGCCACACGCTGGACCAGGGCTCGTGCTACTCGTTCAGGCACGGTTTCAACGGGGCCGCGCGTGATCCGCTGCAGCACGCGCTGCCGCTCGTGTACACCGAGCCCGACCTGGCCCTGTCCGTGCTGCGCAACACGTGCGCGTGGGGGAGCCCCGACGGTGACCTGCCGTACGCGCTACGGCCGGACAAGTCGCCGTGGACCGACCTGTTCCGGCCCTCCGACCAGAATCTGTGGGCGCTGTGGCTCGGAGTGGAGTACCTGGCCGCGACGGGAGACGTGCGGGCGTTCGGCGAGGCCGTGCCGTACCACCCTGTGCACGCCGCAGAGGCGGTGCCTCTCGGAGAGAACCTGCGCCGCCAGTTCCGCTTCTTCGCCGACGTCGTCGGCCGGGGCGAGCACGGGCACATGCGGATGCTCAACGCCGACTGGAACGACCTGGCGATCTCCATGAGCGGCGTGCCGAGGGAGGAGATGATCGAGCACGGCGAGTCCGTGCTGAACTCGGCGATGGCCGCCTGGGTGCTGCCTCGCTACGCGGCGCTGGCCGAGCGGCTCGGCGACCACGCGACGGGGGCTGAGGCGCGCAAGCTCGGCGAGGAACTGCGGGACCTGGTCGCCGGCGAGTGGAACGGGCGCTGGTTCCGCCGCGCCTACGGTCCCGGAGCCGTGGTCGGCGAGGACGACCTGTGGCTGGAGGTCCAGCCGTAGGCGATCCTCTGCGGCGCCGCCTCGCCCGTGCGGGCCCGCGGGCTGCTGGAGCGGATCAAGGACACGGCCGCCGCGGGATCACCGCTGGGCGCCAGGGTCAGGTGGCCCGCCGCGCCGGGAGCCGACGGCGCGATCTGGTACGCGATCAACATGACACTCGTCTGGGCCGCCGCCGCGCACGCTCCCGAGCTCGGCTGGGCCTGGTGGCGGCGGATGTCGCTGGCCGCGCACGCGGCGGCCTACCCCGACGTCTGGGAGGGCACGCTGTCCGGGCCCGACGCCTACCTGCCGCCGGAGTCGGTCCGCCCGGGCCGCACCTGGGACCTGGTCGGCCTCGGCGTCGCCATGCAGGCCTACCCGGTGGCCAACCTGCACGCGCACGCCCAGCCGTTGCTGGCCTACCTACGGCTCCTGGGCGTCGAGCCCGACATCTCAGGCGCCCTCCGCATCGGCGGCGGCGCCTCGTTCGAGAGCAGGGTGCTGTCCGTCGGCGCCGCACCCCATGGAGGGACACCGGCATGAGATGGATCAGGCGCGCGGTCGAACTGCTCGGCGAGATCGAACGCACCCAGGAGGAGGCGATCGAGGCCGCGGCCGCGATCGCGGCCAGGGTGATCGGCAGCGGGGGCGTCGTGCACACCTTCGGCACCGGGCACTCCCGGATGGGCGTGGAGGAGATGTTCCCTCGGTACGGGCTCCTATCCGGGCTTCCATCCCGTCGTGGAGCTGTCGATGACGTTCTACACGCAGGCCGGCGGGGCGAACGGGATGCGGCAGGCGATGTTCATCGAGCGGGTCGAGGGACTGGCCGAGCAGATCCTTACCAACTACGAGCTGCGCCCGACCGACGCGGCGATCGTGTTCAGCGTCAGCGGGCTGAACGCGGTCCCGATCGAGATGGCCATGGGGCTGCGCAAGGCGGGCGTGCCCGTGATCGCGGTGACGTCGATGCGGGAGACGAACGCCGTCGAGCCCGGCCACCCGAGCGGGACCCGCCTGGCCGACCACGCCGATGTGGTGATCGACCTCTGCACACCCGTGGGCGACGCCTTGTGCAGGATCGACGGGCTGACCGAGCCGGTCGGCCCCGGCAGCACGGTGGCCGCCGTCGCCGTGGTCAACGAGATCAAGGTCCGTACGGCCGAGCGGCTGGCCGAGGACGGCCTGGTTCCGCCGGTCATCTCCAGCGCCAAGCTCGTCGGGCCGCGGCGAGCCGAGGAACTGTTCGAGGCCGCCTATCTGAAGCACGCCCGCAGGGCGGCCGAGGTGCTGAGAAAGCCATGACCGTCCTGGTGACCGGATCGCACGGCGGCATCGGCAGCGCCTGCATCGGGGCGGTGGAGGCCACCGGCGGCACGGCGTTCGGCGTCGATCTCGCCGACGGCATCGACATCACCAGGCCTGGCGACAGCTAGGGCAGGCTCTTCTGGGCCGCGTTCTCCCATGAGGGGTTGGTGCCGATCTCGGGAGGGGAGCCGACGAAGGCGCCGCGCGCGGTGGAGTCGCCCTGGAGGGTGTACATCAGCCACGCGGTCAGGTACCCGAGGAAGCCGCCGCCCGAGCCCTGGATCGTGTTGTGCCCCGCCCCCTTGAGCATGGCCTTGGCGGCGGCGCCGGAGACGGCGTTGTAGTAACCCTGGACGGCGGAGTGCGGCGAGATCAGCCAGTCGTTGCTGCCGCTGAGGAACAGCACGGGACAGGTCAGCTGATCCACGAAGAACCTGTCGCCCGACCCCACCAAGCCAGGGGCGGGCAGGGCGATCGGCACCACCGACGTGATCAGGCCACCCGACTTGGTGGCCGTGTTCACCGATCCGCCCGCGCCCTGGGAGTGGCCGACGGCACCGACCTTGGTGACGTCGAGCTTTCCGTAGAAGACGCTGGCCGGATCGGCGTTCCTGTCGACCAGGTACCGTGCGGCGTCGATCATCTCCGAGCCGGTGCCTGTCGTCTTGTCCGTCGAGGCGACCACCGCGAAACCCCAGGACGCGAGCTGGTTGAGCACACCCGAGTACTGCGAGGGCACCGCGTTGGTTCCGTTGCCCCACGTGATGATCGGATGCCTGAAGCCTCCGACGCCGAGATCGGCCGGGTAGTGGAGCTTGTACGCGGTGCCGACGTCGGCGGTGGCGACCGTCCACGGTCCCGCAACCCTGTAGTGCGACTCGATCGTGGCGGTGGCTCGCGCGGGGGAGACCATGATGCCCAGTAACAGCACCACGGTGGCCAGAAGCCTCATACAGCCTCCACATGTTGTACGGATGACCGTATCTTTCGTCGAAGCTGGGCCGCTGTCAATGCTCGATCCACCGGCGACGGCCGGTCTGCCGGGGATCAGGAAGCTGACGACGAGGCGAAGATGCTGAGCCACGGGGTGCCGCGTCGTGGTGGCCCGCCGCGGTGACGCCCGGCCCACTCGCTCTGGGGCCTGCACGTCCGGGCGGGACCAACGCGACGAACATCCGGACCATGTGCGGAGTGTCACCGTTCCGTGTACATCCGAACGGAAGCTGCCGGCTGATCCCCGGGCCTGGCATCGTCGAATCATGGTCGCCGTGAGGACTTCCAGGACCCCGCTGTTCCTCATCTCGGGTGCCGTCGCGCTCGCGTTGGCCGGATGGTGGCAGTACGCCGCCCTGTCGGTGCTGGCGTGGGTGGGCGATCTGGTGCTCGCGGCTCAGCCCCTCACGGGCGCTCGCCTTCAGGCGCTGGCGGCGCCACGCCAACGGGCCAGCAGCTCGGCGTCGTCGGCGTCACCGTGCCAGCTTTCCGCCTCGGGAACCGCGTGGGGAAGCCAGGCGTCGTAGTCGGGCGCCTCAGGGGTCAGGTCGCGGGTGCCGTGCACCACGGCGCCGTTCTCCAGCGTGCTGATGGTCGGAACCCGGATGACCCCGCTCGGCAACAAGACGGCGCTCATGCCCGCTCCCTTCCGTCCCGCGAGGCGGCGCGTGGTTTCCAGCATAGCCTGCGGCTCATCGCACCCCTTCTGCTCACCCGATGCCGTAGCGATGGGCGAACCATTGGTAGGCCTGCTGGGCGGCCCGTTCCTCGCCGCCCATGAGCCTGATCAGCTGGCGGGCGCGGCGGGTGAGCACGCAGGCGAAGGCTTCAGCGAACAGCTCGCTGACGTCCTGCTGAAAGGGCGGAGCCAGGTCAGCTGCGCGCAAGGCGTGCAGCGTGATCCAGAACGTCGAGTGCGACGGGCGCGCTTCAAGATCGTCGAGGGCGTGGGCCAACTCGTGGGCGGCGACGCTGACGGAAGCAGAAGGCACGCTCCCCACCCCGATGCGGCGGCGCGCTGGATCGTACACGCCGGCGGACCTCTCCCAGGTGCCCTCCTGGACCGGTAAGGAGATGTTCCGTAGTCCCTCGTACCCCGGCAGGTCGGGGACCGCGCCTGGGCCCACGGTGATCCCGCCGGTCAGGTGTGCGGCCAGGCGGGAGGCCAGGGCTCGGGGAACGGTGGCCAGCGTCATGATGGTCAGCAGGCACTCGGCGGGCGGAAAGGCGGATGGATCCCAAGCTCGGATGAGACGCGGTTCCAGAGGGCCGACATGGAGCCAGCCGGGTCGACCTCTGCTGAACTCAGCCACGCGCGTTGCTCCGTGTCGGGGCCGAGTCGCGCACGCTCGCGCGGATCGAACTCGGGTCAGCCGTCATGGGGATGTCCGACGCCGGGGGAGTGGCCGAACGACAGCGGCCACGACGGCGCGTGGGGGCCGGTAAGTGAGGCCAGCGTGCGGGCGCTCTGCCTGCTGATGCCGACGGCATCGCCGAGCCGCCCCTTCCGGTCTCGTCACAGGAAGCTCCTCCGCTCGCGGGTGAAGAACAGGAAGGCATAGACGACGCGGTTCGGCTCAGCGGGGTGGGGGTGTGGGAGGCGCGGTGCTCTCGCGGACGACGAGTTCGGTGGCCAGCTCGACGCGGCTCTGGGGCAGCGGCTCGCCATGGGCCAGCGTCAGCAGCATCGAGGTGGCCGCGGCGGCCATCTCGGTGAGGGGCTGGCGGATGGTGGTCAGCGGTGGGATGGTCCACCGCACCGACGGCATGTCGTCGAATCCGATCACGCTGAGATCGTCCGGGATGCGCAGGCCGAGCTGATAAGCCGCGTGGTAGGCGCCGATGGCCTGGCCGTCGTTGGTGGCGAAGATCGCGGTTGGCCGGTCGGGCAGGCGCAGCATGCGGTGCGATTCGGCCAGACCGCCCTCGATGAGGAAGTCTCCCCGGCCGATCAGCTCCGGGTCGACGGGCACGCCGGCCATGTCGAGGGCGGTGCGGTAGCCGTCGAGCCGGGCTCGGCTGGACAGCGCGGAGTCGGGCCCGGTGATGATGGCGATGCGGCGGTGCCCGAGCTCCAGGAGGTGGCGGGTGGCCATGAGGCCGCCGTTCCAGTTGCCGGCGCCCACCGATGGGATGTTCCGTGCGGGAGCGTCGGCAGGATCGAGCAGGACCAGCGGGATCTCGTGGCGGGCGAGCTGTTCGTGCTGGGTCTCGGTCAGGCCGGAGAACACCGCGATCACGCCGCTCGGGCGGCGCCGCAGCACACCCTCCAGCCAGGCGGCCGCGGCGGTGTGGTCGCGGCGCAGGTCCGCTATCCCCACCGTGAGGTCGTGCTCACGCGCGACCTGCGCCACCCCTTTGGTGATTTCGACGGGATAATCGCCCTCCAGCGTGTGGAAGACGAGCTCCACCAGGGCCGTCGGCGGGGAGCGGCGGCGCTGGCGGCGGTAGCCGTGCCGGCGGATGAGCTCCTCCACGGCGGCGCGGGTTTCGGACGAGACCTCGGAACGGCCGTTCACGACCTTGGAGACCGTCGCGGTGGAGACTCCGGCCAGCTCGGCGAGCTGAGCGATGGTGAGAGGGGACGACTCCGTGGTCATGGCGGCAGTCTAGAGCGAGCGGAAGGACCGTTCGTTTCCGGCCCGCGAGGTGACGGGGACCGTGGCCGCGCGCGTGCACGGCATGTGTCGGTGTCGGTGTCGCTGGTCGCGCCGTACGCTCCCGCCGTTGATGGAGGGGCGGCCCGGACCGCCGGGCCGCCCCCGAACGGCGTCACGCCATCAGCGCTGCAGTGTCAGCAGACCCGGCCGGTAGGGCAGGAGGCCGTAGTCGCCGCCGGAGTTGGGGTTGCGCCCCTGGTAGAGCAGCTGCAGGTTGCAGGGATCAACGGTCATGGTCTGATCGGCGCCGGCGCGGACCAGCTCGCCGTGGCTGATGTCGTTGGTCCAGGTGGCGCCGCTGTTGGCCTTGCCGGCGAAGGGGTTGCTCTCGGTGGCGGCCTGGGGTGTCCATGAACCGTTCAGACTGGTGGCGGTGAACGAGCGGAAGTAGCGGCCCTGCGAGCCGATCGCCTCGACGATCATGAGGTATCGGTTCTGGCCCTGCAGCTTGTAGACTTGAACGGCTTCGAACAGGTTGTCCGTCGTGTCGCTCATGATCACCGTCGAGGTCGTGCCGAAACTGCCAGGGAAGTTCCCGATGGGCATGCCGGCCCGGTAGATCTTGCCGTTGTCCCCGGCGAAGAACAGGTACATGTTCGTGCCGTCACCGATGAGTGTCTGGTCGATGGGGCCCGTGCTGGAGCCGGTGATGCTTCCTGAGAAGAGCACCTGCTGCGCCGACCAGCCATTCGGGTTGGTGGGGTCGCTGGAGGTCCTGTAGGAGAAGGCGGTCCCGCCCCACTGGTAGGCGAGCACCCAGATGTTCTTCGGCGCGAAGTAGAGGAGCGTGGGCGCGACTGTCGAGGAGGACATCGTGTTCTGGCCGGCCGAGGCCATGTCGGACCAGTTGGTGAAGGGGCTGAAGTTCATCGACCCCCATCTCGTGCCCGTGTCGTGCGTCGTGGCGTAGACGAGGTGCCTGCCGTTGTAGGGGGCGACGGTGAAGTCCTTGAGCGAGACCCAGCCCGACTTCGGGTTCGCGAGCGGGCCCGTCGAGGTCCAGCGGTACGTCGACGGTAGATCGCACGTACCGGGATTGCCGCCGTCGACCCGGACGAGCTGCCACTGCTGGTTGGCGCCGTCCCAGTCGTCGTACTGGACGATGTTCGCGCCGTCGGCGGTGGAGGCGCCCTGGACCTCCAGGGTCTTGTTGCTGTGGCGCGAGATGAACCGCACATGGCCGCCAGAGCTGTCGGCCAGCCGCCACTGCTGGTTGGCGCCGTTGCCGTCGGCCCATTGCACGATCGCGCCGCCGTTGGCGGTCGAGAAGTTGTGGACGTCGAGCACCTTGCCGGAGTGGCGGGACTTGATGCGGTAGTACCCGCCGCCGGAGTCGACGAACTGCCATTGCTGCTGGTTCTGGTTGTTCCTGGTCCACTGGGTGATGCGGGCGCCGTCGTTGGTGGCGAGGTTGTAGACGTCCAGAGCCTTGCCGCTGTTGCGGTTCACCAGCACGTACCAGGCGTTGGTGTCGACGGCGGCCGCGTAGGCGGACTGCGTCTGAAGGACGACGAACAGGCTCGCCAGTAAGGTGGCCACCGTCGCGAGGACGGCCAGTGGTCTGAATTTCATGAAATTCTCCGATTCATCTGTCGACGGGTCGGGTCAGGGGGTGATGAGGTCGAAGCGGCGCACGGTGACCGCGCCGCCGAGGGACTTGGTGGCGTAGTTGAAGATCCCGAAGCGGTAGCCCATGAAGAACTGCCAGGCGTTGTTCAACGTGAAGGCGGGACCGAGGCTCACGAAGGTGCTGCCGTCGGTGCTGTAGGAGAAGCGGGCCTGCCTGCCGGACCCCGGCCGGATGTCGGCGCTGACCCGCAACCAGATCCGGCCGCCCGAGATGGCCGCGCTCGCCGCCTCGGTGCCGGTGCCGGTGGTCTGCCACGAGCTGTTCATGGTCAGGCCGTTGGTCATCACGACCCGGTTGACGCCGTTGTCGCGCCTGACGCCGATCCAGGCCGACTGGTCGCGCAGCATGGCCAGCCCGGCGCGGTCGCCGTTGGCCATCTGCGAGTGGTCGAGCTCGATCGTCGCCGTCGACGACGGGCCCTGGACGCGGTGGGTCAGCGTGTTACGGGCGTTGTAGAGGTCGCCTGTGACGGTCGCGGTCTGCAGGCGCAGGCCGTTGCCGGTGGAGAAGCGGCTGGTGTCGGGGTTGTGGTTCCACTCCCAGCGGTGCCCGAGACTGCCCGAGGTGAAGTCGTCGGGTCCGATCATGGGCGCCACGGTCCGGTTGGTCTGGATGTTCGGCTTGGGATAGGTGACTCCCCAGCCGCCGTTGACGGTCTGCACAGTCGGCCAGTCGTTGGTCCAGGTGATCGGCGCGAGGGCGGGGACCCGGCCGCCGGGGTAGGCGTCGACGAAGGACATGTAGTACCAGTCGCCGTTCTGCGTCTGGACGAGCCCGCCCTGGTGGGGGACGCCGCCGCCGGAGATGGGGCCCGGCATGTCGAGCAGGACCTGGCGCATCTCGTACGGGCCCCACGGCGAGGTGGAGCGGAGCACGTACTGGCCGTTGGCGGGGCGGGTCAGCCAGATGTAGTAGTAGCCGCCTCGCCTGTAGAAGCGGGCGCCCTCCAGGGTGCCGACGCTGCTCGGAGTCTGGAACACCTGCTGGGCGCGCACCTGGCTGAGCCCGTCGGCCGAGAGCTGGGCGACGCTGATGGTGCCGTTGCCGTAGGCGACGTACATGGTGTCGTCGCTGTCGATCAGCAGGCCGGCGTCGTAGTAGCAGTTGCCGATCTGCGAGCGCTTGGTCCACGTGCCGTCCACGGCGGAGGCGGTGTAGACGTAGGTCCGGTTGAACTCGACGCAGCCGATCCAGTAGTAGGTGGCGTTGCTGGGCCGGTAGTTCAGGGTCGAGGCCCAGATGCCCTTCACGTACGCCCGGCCGCCGGTGAGATCGTAGGCGGCCGAGTTGAAGTCGAGCCTCGGGACAGAATGGCCGGCGTACTCCCAGTCGACCAGGTTGTAGGAGCGCAGGATCGGCGCGCCCGGCGAATAGTGCATGGTCGAGGCCGAGTAGTAGTAGGCGTCGCCGACCCTGATGATGTCGCCGTCGGCGAAGTCCTGCCAGACGACCGGGTTGGTGTAGTCGCTGTCGCCGCTGACCGGGACGAGCTGCCATTGCTGGTTGTTCCCGCCCCAGTCGTCGTATTGGACGATGGCGGCGCCGTCGGCGGTGGAGGCGTTCTGGACTTCGAGGGCCTTGTCGCTGTTGCGGTTGATCAAGCGGATGTGGCCGCCGGCGGGGTCGGCCAGTCTCCATTGCTGGTTGGTGCCGTTGTGGTTGGCCCATTGGACGATGTTCGCGCCGTTGGCGGTGGAGAAGTTGTGGACGTCCAGGACCTTTCCGGAGTGGCGGGACTTGAGCCGGTAGTAGCCGCCGCCGGAGTCGACGAACTGCCACTGCTGCTGGTTGCCGTTGTTACGGGTCCACTGGGTGATCCGCGCACCGTCGGCGGTGGACAGGTTGTAGACGTCCAGGGCCTTGCCGCTGTTGCGGTTCAGCAGCACGTACCACGCGTTCGTGTCGACCGTCGCGGCCGACGCCTGGGGCGTGAGGAACACGCCCACGAGAAGCAGTGACGAGAGAACCGCGAGCACGCGCCTCACAGGAACCTCCAGAGGTTGTTGTCCGCGCCGTTGTCGTCGGCGAGCACGACCCGCGCGCCCTGCGAGGTGCCGGCGAGGCCGAGGACGCGTCCGCCGTTGGCGCACTGGATGCGGAAGGCGGCGGCCGACCCGTAGCGCAGCCGCCAGCGGTGGTCGGCGGTGCCGTTGTCGGCCCACTGCACGACGCGCGACCCTGCGGCGGTGCCCATGTTCTCCACGCCCAGCACCTTCTGGCTGTGGGAGTTGCGCAGCCGCAGGTAGCCGCCGGTGTCGACGATCGCCGTCCACAAGTGGTCGGCGGTGCCGGTGTCGCCCCACTGGATGACGATCGCGCCGTCGGCCGTGGACATGTCGGTGACGCCGACCACCATCCCGGTGCCGATGTTCTGGAGACGCCGCGCGCCGTTCGGCACGAACCGCCACTGGTTGTCGGGGCTGCCGTCGTCGGCGTCCTGGACGACCTGGGCGCCGTTGGCGGCCGAGCCGTTCTGGATGCCGAGCAGCTTGGAGCTGTGGACGTTGCGGATCTTGACTGAGCCGTCGCCGACGTCGCTGATCGTCCAGCGGTGGTCGGCGGTGCCGGTGTCACCCCACTGGAGCACCCGGGCGTTGTCGGCGGTCGACATGTTCTCGACACCGAGCACCTTGCCGCTGTTCACGTTGCGGAGCCGCAGGGCACCGCCGTCGATGACCGGGACCCAGTCGTGGTCGGCGGTGCCGTTGTCGGTCCACTGGAGGGCCAGGCCGCCGTCGGCGGTGGACATGTTCTGGACGCCGAGGGCCAGCCCGGTGGCCGCGTTGATCAGCCGGAAGCTCGCCGCGCCGGTACCGCCCTGGCCACCGGTGTTCCAGTAGACGACGTGGTTGTGGTCGTGCGCGTCGTAGAACGGCCCCAGCCGCACCGACGCCCCGTTGGCCGTGGCCGTGAAGGTCAGGGAGGAGGCGCTGGTCCGGGTGATCGAGGAAGGGGCCAGGGCGGGGGCTGACGACAGGCCGGTGTCGCCGTAATCGCCCGACAACACGACCGGGCCGTAGGTGACGGCTTGCACGTCGGGGTTGTCGTTGGCGGCCTTCATGACCACCCGCATGGGCAGCCGCACGGTCACGGTGTCGCCCGGCGCCCACGGCCGGGTGAGGTCGGCGTAGGTGCCCGGCGTGGTGGCGATGTTCTGCCGGACTCCGTTGACGCTGATCGTCGCGCCGTGGGCCCAGGCCGGGACGCGGACGCGCATCGTCCATGATCCGCTCGCGTTGCCGGTGACCTGCAGCGACGTGGTGTCGCCGACCGGATAGGAGGTTGTCTGGGTGACCGTGATGCCGCGCCGGCTCCAGTTGAGCGTGGAGGGCACGAACAGGTTCACGAACAGGGTGGTGCCGTTGTGGAAGTAGATCGAGTCCATCAGCTTGGTGTTGGTCTCGACCCCGGTGCCCTGGCAGCACCAGAAGGAGTTGTAGTCCGTGCTCCAGGTGCCTCCGCCCCAGGCCGGGCCGACACCCCGCCGTCCGCCGGGGTTGAGCGGGGTGAAGTAGGTGACGTGACCGTGTGCGTCCGCCGGGTTCTGCTGCCCGATCAGGTGGTTGAGCAGGGCGTTCTCGTAGTAGTCGAAGTAGTCGGCCCGGGCCGGCGACAGCAGCCACAGCTCCCGGGTCAGCTTGAGCATGTTGTAGGTGTTGCACGCCTCACCGGTGTCCCTGCTCAGGTGGGCGGCGATCGCGTGGGGTGCGCGGAAGTGCTCGGCCTGGCTGTTGGAGCCGTTCACGTACGTGTGCGCGCCGACGGTGATGGACCAGGCGTTGACGGCGATGTCGCGGTAGCGGGTCGTGCCCGTCGCCTTGTACTCGCGGGCCGCCCCGATCCACTTGGGCACCTGTGTGTTGGCGTGTAACCCGTTGAGCCGGTCCTGGCCCGCGGCCAGCGGATCGAACACGGCCGCGTGGTCGAACCGCTGGGCCGCGGTCAGCCACCGGGAGTCGCCGGTCATCTGGTACAGGTCCGTCAGGACGGCGTTCATGCCGCCGAACTCGGTGCCGAGCATGGCCTGCATCTGGCTTGGGCCGAGTCGCGACGTGCGTGCGTCCACCCACCCCGCCAGGGCCAGCAGCACGGTCCTGGCCTGGGTGTTGCCGATCAGCCGCCAGACGTCCAGCAGCCCGGCCAGGGTCTTGTGGATGCAGTAGTACGGCACGTTGCCGTTGGTCAGGGTGCGGTTCTCCACGGCCGTGATGTCCGACTCGGGGAAACCGGACAGGTAGCCGCTGGTGAATCCGGCGGCGCCGTTGTTCGCCTGGCATCGGGCCATCTCGGCCACCATGTGGTCGGCCTTGTCCCGGCAGGTGGTGTCGCCGAGCACGGCGTAGGCCTGCGCCCACGCCGTCAGGAAATGGCCCTGCATGTGAGACCGGAACGGGAAGCTGGGCGCGTCCCAGCCGCCGTTGGCCGCCGCGCCGTTGGTGGACAGCCGGTGGTTGGCCCTGAAGACGTACAGGAGCCGGTCGACGTCGACGAAGCGCAGGTAGCTGAGGGTGCGGTTCTGGTTGTCCAGCAGGCGACCGGAGGTCAGCCGGACCTGGCCGAGGTCGAACTCGTAGGCCGAGACGCCGATGTCGGATCTGGCCTGGGGGAGTGCCGCCAGAGCGGGGGATGTGCCGGCTACCTGGCCGGCGACCGAGAGCGCGGCGGTCGCACCTGCGGCGTGGAAGAGCTGACGACGGCTCAAGGACATGCGGTGCTCCTCGGAGATGGGGGGTGGTGACCGCCCGGGGGTCACGGGTTCACTCTCAGGTGAGTGTTAGCGTTAACATTTCATGGGTGACGTCGCCTGGGCTCATGGCATGCCGACGGACGGTGCGTCCTGTGCCGTAGCCGGGGATGAAGGGGGTATCCGGGACTCCTGTTAGCGTTAACATCTCTCTGTCCAGCTGTGTGGCCTGTTCCATTGAGTACGTTGTCGCGGAGTACATCCGACGGCCGGCCCGGCGTCAACGAGGGCATTCCTCGTCGACCATGGCGTTGCCGCCGGAATGCCTTCCCGCCTGGGAGTTCTGCGCCCAAGGATCGCGCCGCACCGCTCGTTGCTGTGAAAGTTTCACAGAAGTCGCCGGGAGGCAACAGGTAAGGTGCGGGCCCGTGCGGGTTAACTTACTGTCTGGGGCCATGTTCGGCACCACGCCGGCGCTCGGGCGACCCACGGCCGTGCGCGCGCTGCTCCGCCTCCCCTCGCTGACCGCACCGGGGTGCGGTCAGCGAGGGGGAGCTGTTCTGGGTCAGTAGGCCCGGCGCCAGGGCGAGCAGCCGGTGAAGCTCACGCGGAGCCCGCGTTGTAGGTCCACTTCTGGTTGCTGCCGCCCCAGCAGCTGTACAGCTGCAGCCCCGTGCCGTTGCCGGCGCCGCCGCCGACGGCGTCAAGGCACAGCCCGGACTGTACGCCCACGATCGTGCCGTCGGAGTTGACGCGCCATTTCTGGTTGTCGCCACCCCAGCAGGAGTAGATCTGGATCTTGGCGCCGTTGCCCGTGCCCCCGGCGTCCAGGCACTTGTTGCCGTACACCTTCAATTCCCCTGCTGAGGTCCGCGTCCACTGCTGGTTGCTCTGACCGTTGCAGTCCCACAGTTGTACCGCGGTGCCGTCGGTGGTGCCGGCGCTGGGCACGTCGACGCAGCGGCCGGAGGCCGTGCTCCTGATCTGCCCCGCGTCGCCCCCACCGGGCGGCGGCGTCGTGCTGCCGCCGTTGAGCGCGTTGAGCACCGCGGTGTAGGCGGCCTTCTTGTTGCCGTTGCCGTCGAAGAGCAGCGGGGTGGTGTTGGCGCCGAGCCAGGAGTCGCTGTCGCGAACTCCCCAGACCGAGATGCCGGTACAGCGTGGCACCGCCAGGCAGTCGTTGACGACGTTGGCGTACGTGGTGGCCGAGCCGCCCTGGATGTCCAGCTCGGTGATCTGTACGTCGACCCCCAGCGCGGCGAAGCTCTGGATGGTCGTGCGGTAGTTGCTGTTGTAGGCGCTGTTGCTGTTGAAGTGGGACTGCAGGCCGACGCAGTCGATCGGCACGCCGCGGGCCTTGAAGTCCCTGACCATGTTGTAGACACCCTGGGTCTTGGCCCAGGTCCAGTTGTCGATGTTGTAGTCGTTGTAGCACAGCTTGGCGGCAGGGTCGGCGGCGCGCGCGGTGCGGAAGGCCACCTCGATCCAGTCGTTGCCGGTGCGCTGGAGGTTGGAGTCACGTCGGCCGCCGGAGTTGCCGTCGGCATAGGCCTCGTTGACCACGTCCCAGGCGTAGATCTTGCCCTTGTAGTGGCCCATGACGCCGTTGATGTGGTTGATCATCGCTTGGCGCAGCGAGCTGCCCGACAGCGCCTGCATCCAGCCCGGCTGCTGTGAGTGCCAGGCCAGGGTGTGCCCGCGCACCCGCTTGCCGTTCTGCACGGCCCAGTTGTAGACCCGGTCCCCGGCGGTGAAGTTGAACTGGCCGCGGTTGGGCTCGGTGGCGTCGATCTTCATCTCGTTCTCGGCCGTCACCATGTCGAACTCGCGATTGGCGATCGTCGTGTAGGCGGAGTCGCCGAGCTTGCCCGAGGCGATGGCGGTGCCGAAGTAGCGGCCGCTCTGCGCGGCGGCCGCGCCGAGCGTGCTCGCCGCGGCATCGGCCGGAATCGCCGTCGCCAGTGCCGTGATCAGGCCGAGGGCGCCGAGCGCGCCGGTGATCAGCGCCCGGCGGCGCGCGCCGAGCGGCCGTCGGGCGGTGGGTGGGGACATGGCGTTGACACGCATGCTTGAGCCTCCGTATGCGAATCAGAGGAAGGGTCGGTGCGGGACACCCGCGGGACCGACGCCGCGCCCCGGCTGGGACGCACACCACAGGCGTCGGGACGGCAGCCCCTGTTGAGCACCACCGAGCCGGCAGGGGAGATCACCTCGGGCACTCAGTGTGAGAAGTTCACCGAAAATAGTCAAGGATGGAACAAAAACTTTCGGTGAATCGATCCTGTCTTTGCCGATTGCGCTGGGCGTTCTCTGGGACGGCGCCCCTTGAAAGTTTCACCGGAGGCGCGGGCTGGGGATGCGGATGAAAGTTTCACTGAGACGCTCGCGCTGGTCGAATGCGGCATGGCTCGTCATCCGAGGTGAGCGCGCTCGGGTGTTGCCGCCTGGGCGCGCTGCACGTTAAGGCGCTCTTGACAGTACCTTTCCGCCTCGTGTTTGCTCCGTTCTGCCACCACCTCCACCGGCCCCAGGGGAGCCCCACCAGCCCAGCGGTTTGTTAACGCTAACAGCGCAGAGGTGAACCCATGCAGCGAAGCGAACGCCGTACGAGAAGGTGCGCGGGTATCGGAGCCGCCCTGGCGGCTCTGATCGCGGCGGTAGCCGCTGCTCTGTCCGTGTTCGTCACGGTCGCGCCGGGAGCGTCGGCGGCGACCCTGACCGAAGTGACCAGCTTCGGAGCCAACCCTGGCGGCCTGCGGATGTACCTCTACGTCCCCGACACGGTGGCATCCCGCCCGGGAGTCCTGGTGGCGATGCACGGCTGCAACGGCTGGGCCCCGGGCTTCCACCAGGGCACCGAGTTCGCCTCATTGGCCGACCGGTACGGTTTCATCGTCATCTACCCGCAGGCGAACAAGAGCGCCAACGGCATGTCGAACTGTTTCGACGTGTGGTCCGACGAGGCTCTGCGCCACGGTGGCGGCAGTGACCCGGTGTCGATCGTCTCCATGACGGCCTATGTGCTGCAACGCTACAACGGCGACCCGCAGCGGGTGTTCGCCACCGGCTTCTCCTCCGGCGCCATGGAGACCAACAACCTGCTCGCCACGTACCCGGACGTGTTCAAGGCCGGCGCGCCGTTCGCGGGAGTTCCCTACGGTTGCCTAGGCCCCGCCGGGTGCGGCGACAAGACGCCGCAGCAGTGGGGTGACCTGGTCAGGAACGCCTACCCCGGCTACACAGGGCCCCGGCCGCGCGTGATGGCCTGGCATGGCACCGCCGACTCCGTGCTGCCGTACACGATGCTGCAGGAGGAGGTCGACCAGTGGACCAACGTGCACGGGCTGAGCCAGACTCCGGCCTCCACCGACAGCCCGCAGTCCGGATGGACCCGGCGAGTCTTCGGCTCCGGGCAGGTCGAGGCGTACACCATCACCGGAGCCGGCCATGACCTGCCGCGACCAGGGATGGCCGCGCACGCCATCCGCTTCTTCGGTCTGGACGGCGGCTCGTCCACCACGACGCCGACTCCGCCACCCGCCGGGCAGATCAGGGGAGTCGGCTCCGGGCGTTGCCTGGACGTGCCCGGCGCCGCCACCGCCGACGGCACCGCGGTGCAGTTGTGGGACTGCAACGGGCGCGGCAACCAGCAGTGGACCGCCACCTCGGCCGGCGAGCTCCGGGTCTACGGCAACAAGTGCCTCGATGCGGCCGGCGTCGGCAACGGCGCCGGCATCCAGATCTACTCCTGCCACGGCGGCGGCAACCAGAAATGGCGCCTGAACGCCGACGGCACCATCACCGGGGCGCAGTCCGGGTTGTGCCTGGACGCCGTGGGCCAGGGCACCGCCAACGGCACCCGGCTCCAGCTCTACTCCTGTCACGGCGGCGCCAACCAGCGCTGGACCCGCACCTGACACCGTCCCAGTGGGGTATGCCGAGCACTACCGGCAATGCCCACCGGATCAAGACGACCGAGTCGTCATGCCGATCGAGGGGCGGACTCAGCGCCGAAAGGTGCTCAGCGAAGCGATCAACGAGTACTGCCGAGCCGCCTCGATCACCCGAAGAGCTCCGCCGCGGGGTCCACAAGAGCGTCCAAGTATGGGAGCACGACATCCCGCGACTGGATGGATCAATCGAACGACGACCCGAAGCCGTTCGTCCGGACAAAGACCCCCGACGATCCGCGAATCCCTCGGTGAATATCGCCGACGAATTTCAGGCGCATGACACTGGCCACGAAGTCGGCACATCGCCATAGGCCCAGAGAAACGGTCGTGATCTCAGCGAAATAGTTCGGGGAGATTTGGCTTCCAAGGGCGTTCCAGGCTTTCGGGGGTAAGTTGTCGAAGGCCGGAACAGACGTGGAGCCCCCGTAGAAGAGCTCTCGCCACAAGCAATTCAGCCGGCCGGCCTTGACCCATTCCGGCAAGCGGTCATGGTGCTGCCCTGGTTCCGCGGCGAACGCGACATCCCCAATGGCTTTGTTCGGGAGTTCCGGCACCAGATGTCGCTGAGTTTCGGCACCAGCGGAATCTCACCGATCTCGATGTTCGTGAGTTTGGGCGCCATCCCTCGGGGGGCGGGATACGTCTGTCGCCGGCCGGCGCACCGCTCACGCACGGTGACGGGTGTCGGGCGGCGGGACGCGCCTTGTCTGCGACGGATCCGCTTGGGTCAGAATGTGCCGATGACGATCTCCGCTGACGACTCCGGTCCGGTCCGGATCGTGACGGCCGTTCTGCGCGACGGCGATCGGGTGTTGCTGTGTCATCGAAGCGCCGGACGCCGTTGGTATCCCGATGTGTGGGACCTGCCGGGCGGTCATGTTGAGGAGGGGGAGGATCCGAACCAGATCCGCGCACTCGCACCCGGCTCAGCCGGAAGGCACAACCACCTGGCGGAAATTCAGTGAGATCACCTCACCCCCGACGACTCCCGCAGGGCGTGTGCGGCGCCCAGAAGGTGGGCGGCCTGTGACTGCCGACCGGCCAGCAGGTGGGCCCCGGCGATGCCCTCCAGGGCTGTGGCCTGGGCCAGGGGATTACCCAGCCGCCGAGCGAAGGCGAGCGCCTGCCGGTGGTAGGCCGCCGCCTCTGCCGGGTCGCCTTTTTGCTCGGCGATGAAGCCGAGCTCGCTGAGCACTGCCGCATATCCCGGTGCGCTGACCGTCTGGCGATACCACGCGGCGGCCTCGTGCAGATGATCGCTGGCCGCTGCCAGGTCGCCGGAATGGCGGGCCGTCTGCCCCAGGCCGATGACGGCGTAGACCTCGCCGGCCTTGAAGCCGTGTTCGGCGGCGAGCCGCCTGGCCCGCTCGTGGAGCTCTCTCGCCGTGTCGTGATCATCGCGCAGCATCGCGATCCGGCCGAGCCCGGACAGCCGATCGGCGGCCTCGGCCCACATGCCCAGATCCTCGGCCAGCCGGAGCCCGTCGCGGTGCAGTCGCTCGGCCGTGTCATGGTCGCCACGGATCTCGGCCAGCGCGGCGCGCGGGTACACCGTGAGCAGTTCGCCGCCCCGGTCTCCGAGTGACCGGAACAGCGCGAGGGCTTTGTCGCATGCCGCCTGTGAGGTGGCCAGATCTCCCCTTGCCAGTGCGTGGTTGGCGCGCAGGCTTGCGACGACGGCCTGGCCCCAGGGGTGGTCGAGCGTGTGGAAGCCCGCCGCAGCACGCATCGCCAGCTCCTCGCTGGTGTCCAGGTCTCCGGCGTGGAGGAGCACGTACGCCAGGAGCCAGTGCGCCATGGCGAGCCCGTCAGGGTCGTCGGCGCCGCTGAAATGTGTCAGCGCGGTGCGGGCCGCGGCCGCCGGGTCGTGCTCGACGTCGAGCAGGATCGCGATGCCCGCCTGCCAGGCGTGCACCCGCGCGCGCAGGGCCTTCGGCGCGGGCCCGGCGACGGCGAGCGCCCGGTCGGCCCACCGTGCCGCCTGGCGTACCCGGCCCCGCAGCAACAGCGACCAGGCCAGCGCGTCGACCAGCCGCAACGCGAGCTCGGCGGACCCTTGAGCGATCGCATGGTCCAGCGCGCAATGGAGGTTGCCGTGCTCGGTGTCGAGCTGCTGGAGACAGGACTGCTGATCAGGACCGAACAGTCCAGGCAGCAGCGCCTCGGCCATCGACACGTGGTACAGGGAGTGTCTGGCACGTACGGCGTCGCTCTCCTCTGCCTCCTCGAGCCGCGCCCGGGCGTAGGCGGCGATGGTCTGCAGCAGGCGGTAGCGCCGATCGCCGGTGACCATGACCATCGAGCGGTCCACGAGCTGTGCCAGGACCCCGGCCACGCCTCGGGCGGTGGCGTCGCCGTCCGCGCAGATCGACTCGATCGCCGCCAGTGTGCCGCCGTCCATGACGGCGAGACGGCGCAGCACGACCCGTTCGTTGTCGGTGAGCAGTTCCCAGCTCCAGTCGAGTACGGCCTGCAGAGTCCGGTGCCTGGCCGGAGCGCCGCGGCTGCCGGAGGCCAGCAGCTGGAACCGGTCATCCAGACGGGCTGCGAGTTCGTGCACACCCAGTGCCCGGACCTTGGCAGCGGCCAGCTCAAGAGCAAGCGGCAGACCGTCCAGCCCTCGCACCAGGTCGGTCACGACCCGGGCGTTGGACGCCTCCAGCGCGAACCCCGGATCGGCGTCGGCGGCGCGGGCACAGAACAACCGCGCCGCACTGGACTCCCATATGGCCTCCACATCCGCCCCGGGAGCGGGGACGTCCAGCGGCGGCACCGCGTACAGCACCTCGCCGGCCATGCCCAGCGGTTCGCGGCCGGTCGCCAGCACGCGCAGGCCAGGCGCCGCATGGAGCAGGGCCAGCACGAGCTCCGCGACCTGTCCCGCCACGTGCTCGCAGTTGTCGAGCAGGAGAAGGAGTCTCTTGCCGCGCAGAAAGGCGGTGAGCCGATCGACGTGGCCCATCGGCTCGCCGGCGGGAACCGGCCCCAGCATGGTGTTCTCGCGGATGCCCAGCACCGCCATCACGGCCTCGGCGACGGCGTCGGCCGCGTGGGCGCCATCCAGCCCGGTCAGCTCGACCAGCCACACGCCGTCCGGATACGAAGGGGCCAGCGCAGCGGCGACCGCCACTCCCAGGCGGGTCTTGCCCACCCCGCCGGGGCCCGTGAGCGTGACCAGACGTCGACTCTCCAGCGACATGAGCACGTCGGCGACCGCCGCCTCCCTGCCGATCAGCTCGGTCACCGGGGTGGGCAGGTTCGTGGGGTACTGATCCGGCGGCGTCTCCAGCGCCGGGTCGCGCACCAGGACCGCCTGATGGAGCGCCGCCAACTCCGGGCTCGGATCGAGTCCCAGGTCCACCGCCATCCGGCGGCGGAACTCGTCGTAGGCGGCCAGCGCCTCCGCTTGCCGTCCGGAGCGGTGGAGCGCACGCATCTGCGCTGCCACGAGCCGCTCGCGGCCGGGGTGCCGTCGTACCCATTCGGTCAGTTCCGCGGCGACCGCGTGGTGCTCGCCCAGGTCCAGTCGCGTCTCGGCGAGGTCTTCCAGGGCGGCCAGCCGCTGCTGGGTCAGCCGCTCGGCCACCGGCTGCGTGAACGCCCGGTCCTCGAAGCCGGCGAGCGCCGGGCCTCGCCACAACATCAGCGCGTCAGTGAGCACCTGGCGCCGGGTCCATGGATCGACGGAGGCGCGGGCACGATGAAGCAGCGTCTGGAACCTGACACTGTCGATCGACTCGGCAGGCACGCGAAGCCGGTAACCGGCGGACCGGTGCTCCACCAAGGCACGCGCGCCAGGCTCGGCAGCCTCCAGCGCCCGGCGTAGCCGGGCGACCCTGATCTGCAACGCGTTCGCGGGATGCGCCGGCAACGAGCCAGGCCACAGGTCGCCGATCAGCCTGTCGACCGAGACCAGGCGGCCTTCGTGCAGCAGGAGCAGCGCAAGGAGGGCCCGTACCTCGACCCCGGGCACGGGAACCGGCGTCCCGTCCGCCTTCGCCACCGAGAGAGGGCCAAGCACACCGAACCGCACCTGCCCACCCTACGCCGGACAGCCGTCGGACAGCGATCAGCAAGTGGCGCTGAAAATGCTGGCGCAGCAAGGACATACTGCCGCGCCCATGCCGCCACGGTCGTGACCGCTCGACGTGAGCGCTCCGCGGCGGGGTGGGCCACGGGAAGGACACGAAAGCACGTGAGAGATCAGAAGCGGCTGCTCAGGCAGCTGATCCCCTTGTCGATGGCGCTCTTCGCGGTCGGCACCGACGGGTTCATCATCGCCGGACTGCTGCCGCAGATCGCCGCCGACCTGGACGTGAGCGTCGCGGTGGCCGGGCAACTGGTTACGGCGTTCGCGTTGGCGTTCGCCGTGTCGGCGCCGATCCTTGGAGCGCTGACGAGCGGGATGGACAGGCGGGCCGCCCTGCTGCTGGCGCTGGCCATCTTCGTGGTCGGCAACGCCGCGACGGCCATGGGCCCGAACTACGAGATCGTGATCATCGCGCGCGTCGTGACGGCCATGGGCGCCGGATTGATCGGCGCCGCGGCGTTCAGCGCCGCGGCCGCGATCGCACCCGAGCAACGGCGCGGCCGGGCGCTGGCCTTCGTCATGGGCGGGCTCACGCTGGCCATCGCGTTCGGACTGCCGGCGGGCACGCTGATCGGCGGCGCCGACTGGCGGCTGACGTTGTGGGCCGTCGCCGCGCTGGGCGTCGTCGCGGCGGCGGGTGTGACCGTCGCCCTGGGGCCCATCTCCCTGCCGGCCGTCACGTTGCGGGACAGACTGGCCCCGCTGCGGGAGATCCGCGTGTTCGGCATGCTCGCCGTCACCGTGTTGACCCTTGCGGGCACCCATGTTCTCTACACCTACATCAGTCCCGCGGTCGCGGGTGCCACCGGTGGTTCTGCGACGTCGCTGACCGTCGTGCTGCTGGCTTGGGGCGTGGGCAACATGGTGGGCAACATGGCGGCGGGACGGCTCGCCGACCGCTTCCCCCCTCGGCAGGTGGTCTCGTGGGGGCTGGCCGCCGCCGCCGTCATGCTCGGGATCAGCCCTCAGGCCACCGGCGACTTCGCGATGACGATCGTGTGGGCGGTGCTCTGGGGCGTCTGCGTCTCGCTGCCTGTTGTGCCGCAGCAAAGCCGCCTCGTCGCGCACGCGCCGGACGCCGCTGCTGTGCTGCTGGGGTTGAACAACTCGGCGATCTACGTCGGCGTCGCCCTCGGGGGCGCCCTCGGCGGCCTGCTCCAGGAGCAGCTCACGCCCGCCGGACTGGGTCTGGCGGGCGCCGCTGTGAGCGTGGCCGGACTGCTGGCGAACCTGGCAACGAGGCGCGCCGTACCCCGTGCCGACGCGACTGACCGGAGCCCGGGCTCCCACGGCAGCCACACGCTGCGCTGACAGCCGTCGCCGGTCGTTGAGCGCGTCTTTCCAGCAATCTCGTCCACGCCCTGGCCAGGAGGGGAGGCAGCCACTCGGCAGATGCGACAGATATTCACTTCGTGACGTTCGGTGTTGGGGTGTCGTCGGTGCCCTGGCCGGCGGTGTGCTCGTCCAGCACTCTCGGCAGCGCCAACGCGACAAGCATGGTGGCCAGCAGCCCCCCGCCACCCGCGATGAGGAGCGTTATCGGTGCGGAGGTGGCGTCCAGCAGGAAGCCGCCTGCGATGTATGACAGCGCGGCGGCTACTCCGATCGCTCCATAGAGGTTGCCGAAGACTCTGCCGAGCATCCTCGGAGCCACCAGCCGCTGCAGCAGGGTGTTGGTGGCCACGTCCATCGCCGCGATACCGAATCCGCGGATGAACTGGGTCGTGAACGCGGCGGCGACGGCCCAGGTCAGTCCGGTGAGGAGGTTGCCGGCGCTGTTCACCGCGAAGCCGGCGACCAGCAGCGTCATCAGGGACATGCGGACGCTGTAACGGGCCGTCAGCGCGTACCCGAAGAGCAGGCCGATGCCGACGGCGCCCAGGAGCAGGCCGACCGCCGAGTCGCCGGCCGCGAAGGATTCGGTGGCCAGGAGCACCAAGGCGACGTCGTCCACTCCGTTGAAGGCCACGATGGCGCAGAAGCCCAGGGCGATGACCCGGACCGCCTTGGTTGATTTGATGTAGCCGAGCCCGGACTTCGCATCCCGCAGGAGCGAGGTTTTCACTCCTGCGGGGGCGGGCGCCGGGGGGAGCGAGCGCAGCGTGAGCAGTACCGCGCCCGCAACCAGGAAGGAGACGGCGTCGGCCAGGAGCACGCCCTGCATTCCGACGAGAGGAAGGAGGGCGGCCGCGGCCAGCGGCCCGAGAGCCTCGGCCGCGTTGGTGCCGAACCCGAGCGTGGCGTTGGCGCTTTCCAGGTCTTTGTCCCCCACGAGTCCCGGTATCGCCGCGCGTGAGGCTGGGAGGAACACCTGTCCCACGATTGCGCGCAGTCCGACCAGCACCAGCAGCAGGGGGAGCGGCGGCAGCGAGAGGGCGATGAGCAGGAGGACTACGCCCTGGCCCAGCTCACATGCGATCATCACCCGCTTGAGATCGAAACGGTCGCTGATCGCGCCGGCGATCGGGCTGAGAAGCGAGGGGACGAAATCGCCGACGAGCAGCAGCAGTGAGACCGCGAGCGCCTGTCCGGTCGTATCGGCGACGTGGAGCATCAGCGCGACGAGGCTGAGCGCGTCACCGCCCACCGAGATGACTCGTGCCGACCACAGCGAGCGGAATCCCGGGTTGTCGCGTAGTAACTGTAACCCGCTCGCCTTTCTGGGCTCGGTTCCCGAGCTCCCGCCGGTGGCTGACATGGTCTCTTTCTCCTCGCTCGCCGGGATCAGCCGTCAGGAAACCGTCTGCCAGAAGCCGCACCGATGGGTGCTGGCCAGGTGCACCGGCCCGGTCTGCGCGATCGCGATCGACAGCGCCGTCGAACTGCCACGCCGGTATTCCGGCCACTCCGGGCCTGGGCTGCCGGTCCTGGCGAAGCGCGTCCAGTAGCGGATCAGCCGTTCGGCGAAGGTCTGCTCCTCCGGCGTGAACGACGGCGGTGTTGGACCCCTGTCGAGGAAGTACTTGAGATCATCCCCGTGTGAGGCGCCGAGCGGGAAGCCCGTCTCCTCGCCGGAGGGCTGGGCGTACTCGTAGGCGTACACGGGTGCCCGCCGCGCTGCTGCATCGAGCGCGGGCAACTGACTGCACGACCCGGTCAGGCCGCCGTAATCGCTGAGCAATGTGGCCAGAGCCAGGCCTGGACTGGCGTAGCCGGAGGTGGGATAGACGGCGAGGATCCGCTTCGCTTCCTTGGCTCCGAACAGCTGGGTCACGATGTTCGGATACTCGGCCTCGGTAACCGGCCCAGCTGGGGGGTAGGTGTAGGCGATCTGGCGCCGCAACTCGTCCTTGGTGCCGCCGTGGATCAGTGGGACGTCGGCGGCCATGCCCAACCGCATCGCCGTCAACGGCTGCAGCGGTAGCACGGGGGTGCCTGCGACGGGGAACCACCACACGTCGGCGCGGTGGCGACGCAACCCTTCGAAGAGCCCTTCACGGTCCGATGGCCGCACCAGGTCGCTGATCGGCTTGCCCCGCAGGCACTGCTCGGCTGTCGCCTGATCGGTGCAGCCCAGGTCTGCCGCAAGATCGAGTCCGCGGCGGTTCGCGGTCGGTTCGGTCATGAGCCGGTTGCCGCACGGCGCGCTCTGCACGATCGCCTTGTCGAACAGGCCACTGCCAGCCGGCGCGGCCAGCTGGGCGCATACGCTGTATCCGCCCCCTGACTGGCCCCACAACGTCACGTTGCGGTCATCGCCGCCGAATGCCGCGATATTCTTGCGTACCCAACGCAGCGCGGCTTGCTGATCGGCGAGCCCGAAGTTGCCTGCATACGGGTCATGAAGCGCTGGATGGCGCAGGAACCCCAGCGCACCGAGCCGGTAGTTGAACGTGACCACGATCGCGCCGTCGTCGACCATCCGCTTGGGGTCGTAGATGGCGCCGGATCCGTAGATGAGCCCGCCGCCGTACACCCAGACGAGCACGGGTAGTTTACCGGCGACTTGTCGCGGGGTTGTCACGTTCACGTAGAGGCAGTCTTCGCTGCCTTCAGGACCTGTCCTGCCGAGCTGTGGGCACTGCGCCCCTGGTCGGGTCGCATCGCGGACGCCCTCCCAGCTGGCCGCGGGCCGCGGTGCACGCCACCGCAGCGGTCCCACCGGAGGAGCGGCGTACGGCATACCAAGGAAGCTGCGATGTTTGTCGGTCACCGTGCCCTCCACCCATCCCTGAGCGGTGCGGACCAGGCCGGGCGATGCACTCGTGGCTGCCGGTGGTCCGAGGACGCCGGCGGTGGCCTGAGCGTTGCCAGAGCCATGGGTCAGGGTCACGGCCAGGACGACGGTGGATAAGGTGATGAGATGATGGGCAAGGCGGGATGCGAGCATGACGGAGCTCCCTTGGTGAGGGATGGATGACGTCGCCCCTGCCAGTCACGTGGCGGGGACTCGATCCTGGCCGTACACGTTCCTTTTCGGATCCCTCCTGAGGCGGCCCTCACCGTACTTCTGCCGTCGTATGTCACCGACGGGGGGACTTTCTCTTGTCGAAGTGAGGGATCCTGGTCTCGGCCGAGATCATGATTTCCGGTGGACAGCACGAACAGCCGGCTGTACGGCGCTTCGGGTGTGTGCCATCAGTCCTGTGTCGGCTGGGCCGATGACAGTGCCACGATGTGGTCGGCGAGCACGGTTGGGGTGTCGAGATGGACGAAGGTCCGCGCGCCAGGCACCTCGACGAACGTTGCGTTGCTGAAGGCTCGCTGCAGACGCTGACCGAGTGCGGGTTTGAAGGCGCGGTCGGCGGTGCCCCAGACGATCCGTACCGGCCCGGTGAAGTTTTTGAGGCGTGTGGAGACGCCGAGTAGATCCTTCGGGTCGATGGCTCGCAGGAATCGCGCCGCGTCCCGGCGGATTTCCTTGTTTCGTAAGCTCGGTTCGATCCATGCCCTGGTTTGGACGGGATCCAGTTTGTTGGCGAGCAGGCCGAGGCCGAGTGGCGAGTGGCGAAAGGCTCGCCAACGCATGGGCTGCAGGTTGATCCGCATCCGGAGTTCACTGCGAAGGAGCCGGAAGATGACGTTGTAGGGGAAGGGAGGGAAGGTGTCGAAGGCGTCGCAGTTGGTGAGCACGAGACGGCCGATCCGGCTGGCATCGATGTCGAGCAGGAATTGGCACAGCGCGCCGCCGGTGTCGTTGCCGACCAGCGTGACGTCTTGCAGATCGAGGGCCTCGAGGAAGGCCAGGACCTGCCGGGCCACGCCGCGCGGAGATTGGTCGGCGTCGGGCCGCAGAGGTGTGTGATGGGCTCCCAGGGGCCAGTCGGGTGCGTAGGAGCGAACGCCGCGTGCGGCTAGGTGGTCGGCGACACGGGTCCAGACCGAGCCGTCGACTAAGAACGCGTGGACGAAGACGACGGGAGGCCCGGTCGTTTTCGCCGGCCCCGCGATTCGGTAGCTGAGGGTGCCCTGTGGCAGGTCGATGGTGTGCATGCCACTATCCTTAGAAAAGATGCAACCTGTACGTAACTTAGGAACAGACTGTATGCAAGTTTCCCGCCGCACGCAAGCCGACCGCACGGCCGCCACGCGCGCCGCCCTGATCGCCGCAGGGAGGAAGCTGTTCGCCGAACATGGTTTCTCCGGTGTCGGTACCGAGGCGATCGTGGCCGACGCGGCTGTGAGCCGAGGAGCGCTCTACCACCAGTTCGGCGACAAGACCGAGCTGTTCGCCGCGGTGCTCTCGGATGTGGAGGGCGACGTCGCCGAACAGCTCGCCGCCGGGATACGCGTCGACCCCGACGCCGACTTCGTCGAGGTGATGATGCGCAGCCTTCAGGCCTGGTTTGACGCCTGCCAACGACCCGAGGTGCGGCGGATCGTATTGATCGACGGACCATCGGTGCTGGGCTGGGCGCGTTGGCGCGGCATCTGCCAAACCCACATCCTCGGGTTGATCGAGAGAATGCTCGCCCGAGGGGTGGACGACGGCGTGCTGCCGCCGCTGCCGGTCAGACCCCTTGCGCACCTTCTCCTGGCCATGGGGGATGAGGCCGCACTCTATGTCGGTGCCGCCCCGGAGCCGGACGCCGCCCGGCGGGACATGGTGGCCATCATTCGTCCACTCCTCGAGGCGCTCACCCGAGCGTAAGCCGCATGATGCGACATGCGGCGAACTGGACTGTCGCCGCCGGACCGTCGATCGCCCCCAACCATGTGCGAGATCGGCCACGGCAAGGCGATCGTAAGGGCTGCGGGGAAGAACAGGCGGCTGCTATGAATGGCAGGCTTCAATCTGCTCCGGCACAGAGAATTCGGCGGCGCAACTCGGGCACGTCGTACGCCCGAACAGATAGGTCAGATGTTCAGCGGCCGCGGACTGCCCGGCGTTGACGGCCAGGTGATACAGCCGGGAGGCCAGCGACTGGAGGTCGGCGGGCGCCGCCGGCCGGACACCGGTCAGCGTCGGCCCTTTGAAGGTGAGCTTCCGCAGGCGTTCATGTGGATCGCGACGGCGAGTGCCAGGAGGGGCGTGGTAGAGGTCGATCTCCAGGCACTCTGAGCAGGACGGGCAGATCGCGTCGTGGAGATCGGGGAGCAGGCAGTGGCTCCACACCGGTACCCCCTCGAAGGCGAGAAGGCCCTCCAGCGGATAGAGATAGTCACGTTCGCGGCCTTCGAACGGTTCCGCCGTCATGTAGTGCTGGCTCATCCGGTGCAGGTCTTCGATCGCGGCCGGGTAGTGCTCACGGCAATATCCCAGTGGATGAAGCTGCTCCTCCCCGGCAACGATACGGCCGGCCAAGGAAATCGCCCGCCGGGGATCGCCCGGCCTACGACCGGTGGCGATGTCTGCCAGGACAGGCAGGGCCGCGAAGCTGGCCGAGGCATCGCACGACCATCAGCCAGTGACCCGGCTTTTCCTGGGCGCCGCGCACACCTCCGCGTCCTGATCATCCTGTCTGCCGTCGACCCGCCAGCAGGGGAGGCGGGCCCTGGTCTGCTCGGCTTGTCCCGGGTCGATGGTGGGCGGGATGATCGGGCCTCCACCTGAGCTGCCTACGGCCCCGGCGTACGGCGCGGCGATCATCCCGGAGCCGGAGTGCCCCCGCCGGAGGCGAAGGTTCGAGAGATGATTCAGCCGAAATGGATCAGCTCCAGAAGTCCCGCTCGGGCAGCGTCACCCACAGGTCGGGATTGCCGGTGATGGCCCGAGAGTCCGGCAGTTGAAGCCCTGCCCGGCTGCAGAGCTCCACCTCCGCATGCATGTGGTAGAGATAGGAAGCGAGGATCTCCTCCGATGACGCGTCGGGCCCTGCTGAGCCATAGCCAGGATGAGTGTCCCACTCGGTGATGACGCCATCTTGCGCCGCGCTTCCCTGATTGCCGCTCTTCGGGTTGGCATACATCCCGTAGCAGACTGTGTCCACGGACAAGAGCTTCTGAACGCCCGGCATCGAAGCCGCATACCCCCATGGCTGACTGACGATGCAGCCGCCAGGAACGTCGGTCACCCCTATGATCCGGAGGCTCAGTTCGTCGTCGTCCCAAGGGTCCTCCTCGGCCGCCTCGACGTCCTCCTCGTCCGCTGGGGTCGCCTCCAGGCGCCGAACCGCCTCGTCGGCGGTGATTCCCGCGACGCAAACGATGCTGTGCCCGTCGCCGGGGAGGTCTCCAATCGCGGCGATCAAGTCGCGCACTGCGACCACGAACTCGGTCTCAACGTCGGAGAGTCCGGCTTCTCCTGGCGGGAGCGGAAACAGGTCAGGCGTGGGACTGGCCAATGCCAGCCGTCCAGGTGACCAGCCATTCATCATGGGGCGCCACGGATTCGCCCCAGCAGCGACAAGAGCACGGGCGTTGCCGATACGGTCATAGAAGATCGCATCCCAGAGCGCGGTGGAGCCTTTGTGAAGGGCATCGACATCGTCGACCCGAGCAGCGAGTTCGGCTACGACGTCCGCAGACCCTCGCTTGACAGCAACGCGCAAGGGCGGTTCTCCGCTATTTAGACCGGAATGCGGATCGGCGCCCGCCTCAAGCTTGGAGCGGACCACAGCGAGATTTCGCCAGGAGTCCCACCCCATACCTGACCAGCGTGGATCTTCAGCGAAATGCATCGTTGCCCTCTCACCTCGTCGCGGGCCTACAGGATCGCAGACGCCTCAAGATCTGGACAAGTGTTCGAGTTGGTCGATCGCCCCGGTTTTCTGGCTCGGTCGGCCTCTCTCGTCAGTCGAGTGGGGGGTGCCGTTTCTGACCCTCCGCTCCCGAACGTGTCCCCGGACATCCGAGCATGTTGTGGTGTCAAGCGACGGCCGTGAGATTGGTTCGGCGCGTTTGAGGCAGTGTGGGCTTGATCCGGAGCTGTGTCGCCCCTGATCGTGGCCGTAGCAGGCTTTGGCCGTACCAGACGATGACGCCAAGTTTCCGGACACGTGCCTCCGCCCTCGTTCCGAACCGGAACGCATGTGCCGATAGTCAAGTCCGGCAGTCATGTGACCCCGCCCATGGGAGGCTTCCGGTGGAAACGGCACGAAAGTCCGGTCCGATGGCTGGTCAGATCGCTCGCCCCCTGCGCGTTCCGCCCGGGATCCTTGCACCAGCAACGGCGATCGGCACGACGACAAGGCCCGTCGGCCGATCGACCACTCATCGTGACCAGCCTCCGGACTCGTCCATCCGGTCCGCCCGCGTCAGCCCGACACGGCACATGTATGCCACACGGCGTACTCGTCCTGCCGCCGCCAGGCGGACGCGCGGGCGGCCGGAGCGGAGGACAGTGAGCGCATGAGCGGTAGAGGAGTCGCCGTCGCCCTGCTGGGGCCGCTGGAGGTACGGCGGGACGATGTCCAGATCCGGCTCACCGCCGGTCGCCTGAGAACACTGCTGGCCACGCTGGCGATCTCGGCGGGCGACACGGTACCTGTGGAACGCCTCGCCCTGGCGCTGTGGGGAGAGGATCTGCCCGTCAACGCGCGGCGCGGCGTCCAGACCTACGTCACCAGGTTGCGTCGCGCGCTCGGCCGGGACGTGATTCGCACGCTGTCCGACGGCTACCTGCTGGACGTCGATCCCGACCGGATCGACGTGCTGCGCTTTCGGCGGTTGCTGGCCGAGGCGGGCCGCGCGCCAGGAACGCTCGCGGAGCGCGCCCTGGTGGAGGAGGCGCTGGCGCTGTGGCGTGGCTCGCCGTTCGAAGGCGTCGACTCCGACTGGCTGTGCGCGTCAGCCTCGGCCTACCTACAGGAGGCGCGGCTGGGCGCGGTGGAGCGGCGGATCGATCTCGACATGGCCGAAGGGCGTCACGGTGAGCTGGTCGCGGAGCTGATGGAGCTGTCCGCGCGCCACCCGCTGCGCGAACCGCTGTGGGAACGCCTGCTCGTCGCGCTCGGTCGTTCGGGGCGGCAGGCCGAGGCCCTGGCCTGCTACGAACGGCTCAGGCGGCTGCTGGCCGAGGAACTGGGCACCGCTCCCTCGGCCGACCTGCGGCGCGTCCACGCCTCCTTGCTCCGCGAGGAGCCGCCACCCAACCTCCGCTCGCCGACGGGAGTGCGGCAGCCCCACGCACGCGTGGCCGTGTTCACCGGGCGCGCTGCCGACCTCACTCAGGCGGATCGAGAGCGTTTCGCCGGAGTTCGCGTGATCGTGGGCAGGGACGGCGGCCACCACTCCTTCCTGGCCCTGATCTGGGCCCATGAGTGACATCAGGCGCGGTGAAACCGGTGTGACACAGTCCTGACGCAGCCACCGGCTTGAC
The DNA here is from genome assembly GCF_039533245.1 of Nonomuraea recticatena. Taxonomy (NCBI): domain Bacteria; kingdom Bacillati; phylum Actinomycetota; class Actinomycetes; order Streptosporangiales; family Streptosporangiaceae; genus Nonomuraea; species Nonomuraea recticatena. The sequence continues at coordinate 65,539 of NZ_BAAATE010000037.1, forward strand.
TCCTGAGGTCGGCGAATTCACCTCTTCCATCAGGAGGAATCATGCGAATCGGGACCACAGCCGTCAGGAGAGCGGCGATCGTGGCGATGTCGGCGGCCGCCGTGGCGCTGGCCGCACCCCCCGCCTCCGCCCAGACCGCACGGGACCTGGCAGCGTCCGGTGAACTCTCGGCGCAGGGCTGCGCCGTGACGGCGGGGTCCACCCGCCTGTCCGGCGGCACCGCCGCCCGCCCGACGGCGGTCCGCCTCTGGAGGTGCGACAACGGCTGGCATGCCCAGATCATCCATGCGAAGGCAGGCGACGAGGTGTGGGTGACGAACGCGACCGGCGTCGTGACCGGCTTCAGGAAGGTGCCGTCAGGCAGCACATCCATGAACTCCGGGACGGTCGGGATCCACGGGTCCCCGTGGCGGGCGTGCGGAAAGATCGTCACCTCGGGTAATGCGTACCCCGCAGGATGCACGCCCTTCGGCTGAGCCGTCCTGCTCGGGTCCCTGTCGCCTGACGGGGTGCGGGGGCCACTGCCGTGAGCGCGTACGGCGGCAGCGTGGTGCGTCTCAAGGGCGCCCCGCTGCCGCTCGGCGGTCGAGCCGTCACCGCAGCTGGGGAAGGCCTTGAACCAGCCCTCCTGCGTGCCGTCGCGGAGCGAGAGGGAGCCGCCGCCGCTGTCGCTGAGGATCTTCTGGGCCTGCTCGGAGGCGACGAACTCGGCGAAGGCCGCCGACTCCTTCGGGTGCTTGCTCCTGGCCGCCTACGCCGAGGGCTTCGGCCGCCTCGCGGGGATCCGCGACCCGCCGACCCTGATCACTGGATGACGCCCCAGCCAGAGCAACCTTAACGACCACCGCTTCAACGGGTAACCAGTGCTTCGGCTCGCTGCTTCCGAAACGGCCGAACCCGGCACCGGCGCGGATGGCAGCCGCCGCGGCCCCGATCGGTGAATGTCAGGCGTTGTCCCGCTTCCTGCCGACGATGCCGAGAGCTCATCGGCTTGCGCGAACGCTGTTCCATGGGTGGCCTGTGAACCAGCGCTTGGCGTCTCAGCCGCGCGGGAGATGCGCGCCTGTGTCCTGGGGCTGTCCGGTCTGGTCGAGGGTCGCGGCCCAGCTCGCGAGCAGGCGAAGGGCGTCGTGGGAGGGGGTGTCGGGGGCGGCGGTGTAGACGGTCAGGTTCAGGCCGGGGTCGGCGTGCAGATCCATGGACTCGTAGTCGAGGGTGAGGTCGCCCACGGCGGGGTGGTGGAAGGTCTTGGTGCCGGCGTGGTGGAGGCGGACGTTGTGCTGCGCCCAGCGGCCGCGGAAGTCGGCGCTGCGGGTGGACAGCTCGCCGATCAACTGGGTGAGGTCGGTGTTGTAGGGGTCGCGGCCGGCTTCGGTGCGCAACAGGGCGACGGTGGTGTCGGCGGCGGTGTCCCAGTTGGGGAAGAAGTCGGGCCCGGCCGGGTCGAGGAACTGGAAGCGCGCGATGTTGGCCGGCTGACTGGGAGTGGCGCCCGGGTGCGAATTCCGGCCGGGGGCGGCGAGTCGCGTCTGGAAGACCGGCCAGTACATGGCGCGGCCAAGGCGGTTGGCGGCCAGGAGGTCCATGCGGCCGTTGCGGATGATGGCCGGGGCGTCGGTCATGGCATCGAGCATCCGCTGCAGCCCGGGACGGACCTTGTGGGCGTGGCGGCGGGTGCGGGCGCGGGTGCCCGCGGCGCGAGCCAGGTCGAACAGGTGGGCGCGTTCGGCGTCGTCGAGTTGGAGGGCCCGCGCCACGGCGTTCAGAACGTCCTCGGAGACGCCGCTGATGTGACCTTTCTCGAGACGGGTGTACCAGTCGGTGCTCACGCCGGCCAGCACGGCGACTTCCTCGCGGCGCAGGCCGGGCACCCGGCGGCGACCGCCGGGAGCCAGCCCAGCCTGCTGCGGGGTGATCCTGGCGCGTCGGCTGGCGAGGAACTCGCGGATCTCATCTCGGTTGTCCACCTTTCCACTGTAGGAGCGGCCGGGGGCGGAAAGGGGTAGAGGTTGTCCCCCCGATAAACGCGACCTCCCGCCCGCGCGACGGAGTCGGTTTTCTGGGTGTTGCCACACGGCGTGACGGCCTGTCGTTGACGAAAGCTGTCACCAGCCGCCCGATCAAGAAGCTACTCACCCTCACCCTCTGAGGACCAATCGCATTCGATCAGGGAACCGCTGAATTCCCGTGCCGTCGAAAGCTGTCGGCTGACAGACCACAGGGAGCATCAACGATGAACACGAAGTCTGATACCGCAGGACAGGCGACGACAACGGCATCCGCGAGGCGGAATTTCGCGCGCCGTGGGTTGATCAGGCGGGCGGGCGCCGGCGCCGCCGTACTCGGTCTGCTTTTCGCAACAGGCTGGACTTCGGCCGCCCAGGCCTCCACGCCGTCTGCGTCGATGGCCCATACAACGCCGAACCTGCCGCCTGGGGACACGTCCAACGGCGCGGACAACTTCTACACCAGCGACAAGGTAACGGTGCAGAAGGTCTCCTTCAAGAACCAGTACCGGATGAACGTCGCGGGGAACCTGTTCGTCCCCAAGAACCTGAATCGCCGCGCGAAGAATCCGGCGATGGTGGTCGGGCATCCCATGGGTGCGGTCAAGGAGCAGAGCGCGAACCTGTATGCCACGAAGATGGCCGAGCAGGGGTTCGTCACCATGTCCCTTGATCTGTCGTTCTGGGGCAAGAGTGACGGCCAGCCTCGCAACGCTGTCTCGCCGGACATCTATGCCGAGGACTTCAGCGCCGCGGTGGATTTCCTGCGCACCCGAGCCTTCGTCGACAAGGAGCGGATCGGTGCGATCGGCGTGTGCGGCAGCGGGAGCTTCGTCATCAGTGCGGCCAAGATCGATCCGCGCATCAAGGCCGTCGCGACGGTCAGCATGTACGACATGGGCGCCGCCAACCGCGACGGGCTCAGGAAATCCGTCACCCTCGAGCAGCGGAAGGACATCCTCAAGCAGGCAGCGCAGCAGCGCGATGTGGAGTTCGCGGGTGGTCAAACCGAATACACCAGCGGAACGCCTGAACAGCTCAATGACAACTCGACTCCGGTCGAGCGTGAATTCTATGACTTCTACCGCACCGCCAGGGGATACAGCCCGAACACCACGACGCATCCCACGCTCACCAGCAACGTCAAGTTCATGAACTTCTACCCGTTCGCCGACATCGAGACGATCTCTCCCCGCCCGATGCTCTTCATCACGGGCGAGAAGGCGCATTCCAGGGAGTTCAGCGAAGAGGCCTACCGGCTCGCCGGTAAAGCCAAGGAACTGGTGATTGTTCCCGGCGCCGGTCACGTGGATCTCTATGATCGCGTCAACCTCATCCCCTTCGACAAGTTGACCACGTTCTTCCGGAACAACCTGAAGTGATCAGGTGTGGCCGGGGGAGAGCGCGCAGCGGCCGGGGGCTGGAAGACGGGCCAGTACATGGTGCGCCTCGGGCGGTTGGCGGCAAGGAGCCCCCCGCGGCCGTCGCGGAGGATGGCCGGGGCGCTTCGGTCATGGCGTCGAGCAGCGGGTGTACCGGTAGGGGAGGCCGACCAGGCAAAGGAACGCCGTGACGGAGGCCATCTTCTGCCGAAGGCGGAGATGACTCCACTTGTCGCCGGAAACAGGGCGACTGAAGAGGAGCTGCGGCCACGCAGCTGAAGACGACCGTCGAAGAGGAACCCTGCGATGCAGCTGATCACCCAGCCGCCGACCAGCAAGGCCCCGGCCGAGATGTTCACCGGGGACGTCTGGTGGGATGTGATCTACCGAGGGGAGGAGCCGTCGCGGGCGCGGGCGAACATGGTCCGCTTCTCGCCAGGCGCCCGTACGGCGTGGCACTCCCACGGGCTCGGCCAGACCCTCTCCATCGTGGAGGGCGTCGCGCTGATCCAGGCGCGCGGCGGGCAGCTGATCGAAGCGCACCCGGGTGACATCGTGTACACCCCGCCGGGCGAGGAGCACTGGCACGGTGCCACCCCCGACCATTTCATGGTCCACCTCGCGCTGTGGGAGGGCGACGACACCACTTGGCTGGAGCACGTCAGCGACGCCGAGTACGGGGCCGCACGTTCCACCACCCGCCGATGAGAACCACCGCTGTGCGTCGTCGGCCCCCCATCCCACCTTTCTGAAGGAGATTCACATGCGTGGAGTAGTTCTGCACACCCCGGGCGACGTCCGTGTCGAGAAGCGGCCGGACCCGATGATCATCGAGCCCACGGACGCGATCATCCGCGTGACGGCGGCCTGCGTGTGCGGGTCGGACCTGTGGCCCTACCGCGGCGTGGAGAAGCTCGAAGGGCCGGTCCCGATGGGGCATGAGTACGTCGGGGTCGTGGAGGAGGTCGGCAGCGAGGTCACCACGATCAAGCCGGGCCAGTTCGTGGTCGGCTCGTTCTGGGCCTCGGACAACACCTGCGAGATCTGCCGGTCGGGTTACCAGAGCGCGTGCGTCCACCGGGTGCTGATGGGCACGATCGGCACCCAGGCCGAATGGGCGCGGATCCCGCTGGCCGACGGCACGCTGGTCGCCACGCCCGGCATGCCGGATGCGGATCTGATCCCGAGCCTGCTGGCCGCCTCCGACGTGCTGGGCACCGGTTGGTTCGGCGCCGTCGCCGCCCAGGCCGGGCCGGGCAAGACGGTCGCCGTCGTCGGTGACGGCGCGGTGGGGTTGTGCGCGGTGCTGGCCGCCAAGCAGCTCGGCGCTGAGCGGATCATCGCGATGAGCCGGCACGCGCCGCGCCAGGAGCTCGCCCGCCAGTTCGGCGCGACCGACATCGTCACCGAGCGCGGGGACGAGGGCGTGGCCAGAATCAAGGAGCTGACCGGCGGGCTCGGCGCACACAGCGTCGTGGAGGCGGTCGGCACCCAGGAGTCGATGACGCAGGCCGTCCGCTCCACCCGCCCCGGTGGGCACATGGGGTTCGTCGGCGTCTCCCACGATGTCTCGCTGCCGGGCGACGAACTGTTCTTCTCTCTCGTCCACCTGCACGGCGGCCCAGCGCCGGTGCGCGAGTACCTGCCGGAGCTGATCGAGCTGATCGCCAACCGCGAGATCGACCCGGGCAAGGTCTTCGACCTGACTCTCCCGCTGGCGCAGGCGGCCGAGGGATACCGGGCGATGGACGAGCGCCGCGCCATCAAGGTCCTCCTCACCCCCTGAAAGCGGCGGCGACCCCAAGACACGACACGAGCCTCAGGGAGGCATCAATGACGCAGCCTGTTCACCGCCGCTTCGAGGGCCGGACCCCGCTGGTGACCGGTGCGGCCGGCGGGATCGGCCGCGCCACCGCGCTGGCGTTCGCCCGCTAAGGCGCGCGCGTGGTGGTCGCCGACGTCGCGGCGGGTCAGAACGACAAGACCGCCCAGATGATCCACGAGGAGGGCGGGAACGCGCTGGCGGTCACCTGCGACGTCACCAGCGACCACGACGTGCGGGCGGCCCTGGACGCCCTGGTCGGCGAGTTCGGTCGGCTCGACGTCGCCTTCAACAACGCCGGCGTCGAACAGCCGGTCAAACCCCTCACCGACATCCCCGAGGACGAGTGGGACCGCGTGGGGCGCTTCACCGGTGGCACCCCCGAAGGCCGCCAGGGCGTGATCGACCAGGAGCCCGTCGGGCGCATGGGCACACCGGAGGAGATCGCCTCGGCGGTGCTGTGGTTGTGCTCGCCACCGGCCGCCTTCACCATCGGCCACGCCCTGGTCGTCGACGGCGGCCAAACCGTCTGAGCAGCCGTAGTCCGCGCTGCCGGAAGGAGACGCGCCCGCCGACCCCGCTGCCGACCGAGGGGTGGGCGGACGAGACGCCGGTACGGAAAAGGCGCCCGCGTACGCCCATGTCCCACGCCTGGACACCGCACACCGAGCAACGTTGTCGTCATCGGGGGTGGCTGCGCCATCCGCCAGGCCATGGGCAAGGCGTCGCTGACGCGGCGCTTGGCTGGTCCACCACGTCTGATCTGGGTGTCTCCCTTACCTCAGGGCACGTTCCAGCGCTGCTCCTCCGGGCAGCGGAGCTGTGGGGGAGTAGTCACGGTTCTCGTTGCTGCGCTCCATTCCTCGACCCTGGAGACCTGATGTCCGGTCATGAGACCGCGGGAGTGCGTTTCATCGGCAACGCGACGACGCTGATCCGCTACAACGGCTTCACCCTGCTGACCGATCCCAACTTCCTGCACCGCGGCCAGCGCGCCTATCTCGGCTACGGGCTTACGTCCAGGCGGCTCACCGAGCCCGCACTGGACATCGGCCAACTGCCGCCGCTGGACGCGGTCGTGCTGTCCCACATGCATGGAGATCACTGGGACAGGGTGGCGCGCGGGGCCCTGGACAAGCGCACGCCGATCATCACCACTCCCCACGCCGCCCGTCGCTTGAGACGTCAGGGCTTCAGCCGCGCCACCGGCCTCGACGTATGGGGCCAGCACCAGCTGAGCAACGGTGACGGGACTGTCACGATCACCGCGCTGCCCGCCAAGCACGCGCCCGGCCTCGCCAACCTGCTCCTGCCTCCTGTCATGGGCAGCATGCTGGAGTTCTCCGACCCGCATGGGAAGCCGGACCTCCGCCTGCACATCAGCGGGGACACACTGATGGACCATAGCCGCCTGTCGGGCATCCCCGTCCGCTTCCCGGACATCGACGTGGCCATCGTCCACCTGGGCGGCACCAAACTCCTGGGAGCTCTCCTCGTCACCATGGACGGCGAGCAGGGAGCCAGATGGGCCCACCTCGTCAACCCTCGTACCGTCGTGCCCGTGCACCACGAGGACTACACCGTCTTCTCCTCCCCGCTGGACGACTTCCTGCGCCACATGGAACGGGCGGGTCTGTCGGGCAGGGTTCACCGCCTTGCTCCAGGTGAGAGTTGCCCGCTGCCGGTGCAGCCCGTCAAACGATGAGAGTCACACAGTCAGCGGCAGGACCACGTGCCGGTGAGGCGGGCGACCTGTAGGCGGTTGAGGTGGACAGCGCAGCACGCGAAGCTCCCGGGGATGCTGTTGCTCTTGGTCGACAACGCAGCTACCAGGGGCTTCTCTCCCTGGTGATCAAGTTCACGAGCTTGCGGCAAGCCTGAGACCTGCCGCTTCAGACGACGAGGCTCCCGGAAGCGAATATCTATTGCCACAGATGCAGAAATTAGGGCGACGCACGGTTAGGTTTTATGACGTAACCGACGAAATGTGAACCCTTGCTTTCCTCGGAAACGCGCACTGTGATACTGTCTATCTCAGTTGCAGTTGTGGTTCCCAAAGACTTCAAGTGCCCTCGCCGGCGTCCTGTGCCGGTGGTGGCACTTTTGTATTGCCGGTGCTTTTCCGGACGGGGTAATCATCGCGGCGACGCGAGGCTCGCACAGTGCGAGCCTTACGGGCACTGCCCCGAAGGAGATGCAAGATGGCTACTGGCACAGTGAAGTGGTTCAACGCGGAAAAGGGTTTCGGCTTCATCGAGCAGGACGGTGGCGGCGCTGACGTCTTCGCCCACTACTCGAACATCGCCGCCCAGGGCTACCGCGAGCTTCAGGAGGGCCAGAAGGTGACCTTCGACGTCACGCAGGGCCAGAAGGGCCCGCAGGCGGAGAACATCGTTCCCGCCTGACACTGACGCACCACGCAGCTGGGGCCCGCCCTGTAGGGGGCGGGCCCCAGCGCGTTGCTTTTGGGGTACCCATGTGCTGCGACGGCCTCACGAACCGCGAAGACGTCTGTTCTTCCGCCGCACACCGGCTACGCCACTAATGGCTCCGGTTCGGGCATAAGTCCGCTCCAGTCCTCTGGCCCGGCATCGCAGCCGCCGTTCTTCTCGGCGAATGCCGACCATTTCGACGCACGAGACCCAGGCTGTTTTCCGCCCCGGCTCGACTCGTCTTTTCTTCGGCTCGTACTCACTGTTCTTTGTGCCGCTCATCGCGCCGAGAATTCCTGACACGTGCCGCATCGAGGAAGATTCTGCATGAACCATGCAACTCGCACGCCCGGCCGCAACTCTCCCACCCGTACGGGCGGCTCTGCCAGTTCCGGCAGGGGTGGCCGATTCGGCTCGCCGGCTTCAGGCCGTTCAGGCGCCCCCAGCCGTTCCGGGGGCTACGGGCGGCGCCCTGCCGCGCTTCAGGGGGAGTTCGCGCTGCCGGTCAGCGTCACCCCGGCCCTGCCCGCAGCCGCGACATTCGCCGAACTGAACATGCCGCCCGCGCTGCTGAAGATGCTCACCAGCCTGGGAATGAATGAACCGTTCCCGATCCAGGCGGCCACGCTGCCGAACTCCCTGGCCGGCCGGGACGTCCTGGGGCGGGGGCGCACCGGATCAGGCAAGACGCTCGCCTTCGGTCTGGCCCTGCTCGTCCGCACCTCCGGACAGCGTGCCGAATCGCGACAGCCGCTCGCCCTGATTCTCGTCCCCACGCGTGAGCTGGCCCAGCAGGTCACCGACGCTCTCACCCCGTACGCCCGATCACTGAAGCTGCGGCTGGCCACCGTCGTCGGCGGCATGTCGATCGGCCAGCAGGCCAATGCGCTGCGCAGCGGTGCCGAGGTCGTCGTCGCGACTCCGGGACGGCTCAGGGATCTGATCGAGCGCGGCGACTGCCGCCTGGACCAGGTCGGCATCACCGTGTTGGACGAGGCCGACCAGATGGCCGACATGGGCTTCATGCCCCAGATCACCCACCTGCTCGACCAGGTGCGGCCGGGGGGCCAGCGGATGCTGTTCTCCGCCACTCTGGACCGCAACGTCGACCTGCTGGTCCGCCGCTATCTGACCGACCCGGTGGTCCATTCGGTCGACCCCTCGGCGGGCGCGGTCACCACGATGGAGCACCACGTGCTGCACATCCAAGGTGCCGACAAGCAGGCCACCACTGTGGAGATCGCTGCTCGCGACGGCCGGGTGATCATGTTCCTGGACACCAAGCACGCCGTGGATCGGCTCACCGAACACCTGCTGAACAGCGGAGTACGCGCCGCCGCGCTACACGGGGGCAAGTCCCAGCCCCAGCGCACGCGCACCCTCGCCCAGTTCAAGACCGGCCACGTCACGGTACTGGTGGCGACCAACGTCGCGGCCCGCGGCATCCACGTCGACAATCTCGACCTCGTCGTCAACGTCGACCCGCCGAGCGACCACAAGGACTACCTGCACCGCGGCGGCCGCACCGCCCGCGCAGGCGAGTCCGGCAGCGTCGTCACCCTGGTGCTGCCCAACCAGCGCCGTGACATGACCCGCCTGATGGCCGACGCCGGTATCGTCCCGCAGACCAGCCAGGTCCGCTCGGGCGAGGCTGAACTCCGCCGTATCACGGGTGCCCAGGCTCCCTCGGGGATTCCCGTGACCATCACCACACCGGTTGTCAATCGCCGGGCGGGACGGAACGGCCGACGATCCTGGTAACAGTGGTCGATCAGCAAGTGGAAAGCTCGGTCCGGAGGGCAGGGCTTGGCCGCCGCAGGCCGTTGCGCCGTTCGCTCTGATCTGTTCTTGTGACAGATCAGAGCGCGTGATCGGCGAAGGTGGTGGCGCTAGGCGTCGGCCAGATGACTGCGGGAGCTGTTGATGCGCTGCGCCTCGGCTAGTTGGTCTTCCAAGATGATGATGCGGCAGGCGGCTTCCAGAGATGTGCCCTGGTCGACCAGTTCCCGGGCCCTGGCGGCCAGGCGCAGCTGGTAGCGGGAGTAGCGGCGGTGTCCGCCGCGGGAGCGTTGCGGCTCGATCAGCCTGGCGGCGCCCAGGGCGCGCAGAAACGCTGGGGTGACCTGGAGCATCTCCGTGGCCGCGCCCATGCTGTAGGCGGGATAGTTCTCATCGTCGAACCTGTCGCAGGCTCCGCGGTGCTCGAGTGTGGCGGTGCCGGCGGTTGGGTGCGTTTGATCCATACAAGCCTTTCGTGATGCGACAGAGGGCCCCGGCGCGTCTCGCGCCGGGGCCCCGAAGAGTTTCAACACCATCTACCGGCCATCGGCCGGACTTACCGTTTCCGCATCAGCCGTACAGCGCGGCGATGCGGGGATCGCGAATGCGTGACCGTAGACCACCTTCCCATCTGTGGAACTGCGGTACCCGAGCGGCGAGACTCAGCCGGCAACGGGCGATCCTGATGGTGTTCAACACTCCCTTCATCTCTATCTTCCGGACCACTGTCCAACTTCTTCTTCGGCAGCGCGTCCACGGTCGGGGCCCTGACTACTGCGCTGGCCCTTCACGTCCGACCTTCTGCCCCCTGCCATCAACCAACTTCAACATCTTCGGCAGCGCGTCCACGGTCGGGGCCCTTGCAACTGCCCTGGCCCGTCACGTCCGACCTTCTGCCCTCACAAACTTCGACTTCATCCACCATGTCCGGGCAGTTCGGCGTCCTGCTACATCTTTTCTGCGCTGCCCGGCGTTTCGTTCCTTGCGATGTCAGAAACATTAGCCCCCACGGCAACGAATGTCTACTCCAGTCGCTACAGATTTTCTCTTACGTGGTGACGGAGGTATCGGTGCAGGCCAGCGGGACGCGGGCAGGTCCACGCGGACGGCGGCTGGCGTCTGGCGACAGGGCAAGCAGCCGTGCTGATCCGACTTGGCATCGCCAGGCGAAGGCGACGATTTCCTCGGGCTGGATGGAGACGCGGGGCTGGAACCGAAGGTCGGGGGGTTGGCGGGGAGCTCGTGGATGTCGATGTCTACAGGGACGACGTCGTGGAAGGGCGACGACCGGCGTACTGCCACGGCAGGCCGGTCTCCTCTTCCCATTCGCGCGGCGCGGTCAGACCCGCCACGCCTCCTCCCGCAAGCTGAGTAGGCCCTACTCATGAACTCCAGGGGTAGATCGCCAACAATCTCCTCACATCCCCGCTGAGGAGGCCCTGGAATGCACCGCCGGCATCGCGGAGTGATCGGTACCATCCTGGTCTTCACCCTGATGGCCGTCGCGGCCCTGATCCCGCTGCCCGGGTACGCGGCCGATCCGGTCCAGGCGGCGTGCGAGTTCCCCGCGGGCGGGCTTTTCCTCATGGAAGGGGACAAGTTACCCAGCGAGCTCACGCTCACCAACGGCACGGACAACGTGGTGACCTTCACCGTCACCATGCGGGAGAACTTCCACTACGGCCGCGAGCACCTCGTCCACGAGCGGGCCGTCGTCGGGTCGGCGACCTTCCGCGGCGAGCTCGACCTGGGCCCGGCGTACGGCCTGGGCCTGGGCCCGGCCGACATCGTGCTGGACATCAGATCCTCGGCGACGGGCAACACCGTCCTGGCCACGTGCACGGTCACCATCCGGGTGCTGGCGCTCCCGGATTCGGACGGCGACGGCCTGCCGGACGAGTGGGAGACCAAGGGCATCGACTACGACAGGGACGGCGACGTCGACTACCACCTGGAGGAGCGGGCCGACCCGCACCGCAAGGACGTCTTCGTGGAGATGGACGCCATGATGTGCCAAGCCGCCTACTGCAGGAACCGTCCCCGCAGGCTCTCGGACGAAGCGGTGCTCGCGGTGTTCTGGGAGTTCGCCGAGCACGGGATCGCCCTCCACGTCGACCGCGACGAGGACACGGTGACGGAAGTCGAGGGCCTGCTGTTCGATGTGAAGGGATCGGGCGGCCTGGACGACTTCGACGACATCAAGTCCGGATTCACCGATCGCCCGTGTGACGGCCGGTTCGGCGCCCCTCAGGAGCGCTCCTCGGCCAACTGCGTGAACGTCCTGGGCGCCAAGCGGCTGGCCTTCCACTACGCGCTGTCGGCCCACGCCGTCACGGGCAGAGGCACCACGTCGGGATTCGCCGAACTCGGCGACGACTCCGCCACCACGGTCGCCGACGCCCAGCGCACCGGCCGGGCGCTCCCCGGCGGCAACGACTTCCTCATCACGCTCGGCGCCTGGACCGACGACATGATCACCGCCAACGGCGGGTTGGCGGACGTCGAGGCCGGCACGTTCATCCACGAGCTCGGCCATAACCTGGGCCTTCAGCACGGCGGGAGCGACCCGATCAACTGCAAGCCGAACTACACCAGCGTGATGAACTACCTCTACCAGTTCCCCGGCTCCAACGCGGATTGGAAGCCCGACTACCAGAACTGGGCGCATGGCACGCTCAAGGAGGACGCCGGCCTCGACGAGACGGGCCCCGCCGTACCCGACGCCTACACCTCGATCGTCTACGGCTTGAACGGCGTGCGGCGCGACGCCTCCTCCACCGAGCCGCTGGACTGGAACGGCGACAAGGTCGTGGAGACCGCCGCGACGGCCGACGTCAACCACATCGCGCTGGGCGACGACACCACCTCCTGTCCGGCCTCACCCAAGCAGACGCTCACCGCCTGGGAGGACTGGAGCCGCCTGCGGTTCAACTTTCGCGAGAGCCGCATGTTCGCCGAGGGCACCCACAGGGGCGTGACCGGCGCCGGCGCGCAGGAGATCACCGGCGAGGCCGCGCAGAGCCTGCACTCACCCATCGACCTGGCCGTCACCAAGACCGTGGACAAGCCGCAGGCGGACGCGGGCGACACCCTCACCTACACCGTCCAGGCCACCGGCCGAGGAGCGGGCACGCCCACGAACGTCTCCCTCGCCGACACCCTCCCGGACGGAACCGCCGTCATCCGTGCCCTGAGCGCGCTGCCGGCCACCGAGAGGTTCACCTACCCGATCCCGTGCACGGCCGCGGACGGCTCGACTGTCACCAACAAGGTGCGGATCTCGGGAACCAACCAGTACGGGTCCCCGGAGCACGGCACGCTCGGCGACAACACCGCGACGGCTTCCACCACGGTTCGCCGACCCGTCCCCGGTCTGACGGTGACCGCCCCGCCCTCCGCGAACGCGGGCGAGTCGATCTCGTACGCGATCGAATACCGCAACACGGGCACCGGAGCGGCCTCCTCGGCCACGATCACCGCCACACTCCCGGCAGGGGTGTACTACAGCACCTCGCTCGACGACGGCGCGGGCCCTCGGCCCACCGCCGTCATCGGTAACGCCGACGGGACGACCACCCTGCGGTGGGAGACTGGGCGGATCGCTCCGGGTTCCGCGCCCGGCACGATCGCGTTCACCGCGCGCCCAAGCCTGCTGCACACCGATGGTGCCGGCCTCACGGTGCCGGTGTCGGCGCGCTTCAGCGGTGGCGGCTGCGACTTCGCCGCACCTGCCGCGACGGCGAGCACGAGGATCACCGCTGTCGCGCCCACCCGCGATCCGATGATCGTCACGCTCTGGGCACTGCGGACCTCGCTTCACACACCCGAGAACCTTGCCCGTGTCCAGGCCACCGACGTCCGGTTCGACACCGGCGCCGACGGGTCGTTGTCCCGCGCCGACGTTTCGGAGGCTTTCCTGCTGCCGTTGCTCCAGCCGCGTACGCTCCGGGCAGAGTTGCTGGCGGCCTGCCTCAACCTGGCCACCCGCCGGATCGGTGCCGAGACGGAGCTTCGGTCGCTCACGGCGGGACGGCTCGGGTTGCGGACGGCCGGCGATGCCGTCCGGTACGCGCAGGCCACGCTCGACCTGCCGCTGTCGGGGAATCTACTGCGGTACACGGCGACCACCACGTTGCTGGCGGAGATCAACAGTGGGATCGGGGTGCGGTGGCGGTGATCTCGCATGCGGGCTTGTACCGCCTCATAGCTCATCGCACGGTCGGCCGCCTTCTGACCGCTCGGGACCGGGCACCATCTCATGGTGAGCGAGCAGGCCCTCGCCTGGCCGCACCAGTTCGAACGGCTGCGCATCCGCTCCGAAGACTCGACCTTGCGCGCGGCCTCGTCTGCCCGCACCGACGCAGGACCGCAGGCTGAAACCGTCAGCTACTCGGTCGTGGCCTCATGGGCCGGGGCCGGAGCCTTGGGGGTCGACCAAGATGATGACGGTCAACAGGATGATCCAGGCGACGATCACGGCGATCAGGAGCCTGCTCGGGGAGAGCCTGCGGGAGAAGAACTTGGGGATTCTCACAGCCATCCGCTCTTGCGCAGCAGCCGGTGGACGAAGAGCACGGCGACGACCATGACCGCAAGGCTCAAGGGGTAGCCGAGCAACCAGTGCAGCTCGGGCATGTAGTCGAAGTTCATGCCGTAAATCCCGGCGATCATGGTGGGGACGGCGATGAGTGCCGCCCACGAAGAGATCTTGCGCATGTCGGCGTTCTGCTGCATGGCCACCGTGTTCTGCTCACGGCCCACCAGGGCCAGATGGGCGCTCAAGGCGCTGGTGAGCAGCTCGTTGTGCTCATCGACCTGGGCGTCCACCCGCAACAGGTGATCGAGAACATCGCGGAACTGCTCCCGGTTGGCCGTGCACAGCTCCACGCGGTCTTTGACGATCTCCTCCAGCACCGGGATCAGCGGGTCCTGGGCGGTGCGGAACTCCAACACCTCGCGTTTGAGTGAATAGATGTCGGCGGTGACATCGGCGTGCTCACCGCTGAACACCCGCTGCTCCAGGGCGATGAGATCGCCCGCGACCTCGTGGGAGATGCGCGAGTAGGCGTCGACGACCTCGTCGCAGATCGCGTACAGCACCCCGGCCGGGCCCGCGGCCAGCAGATCGGGGTCGGATTCGATGCGGCGGCGTACCCCGCTCAGCGGGTTGGCCTGGCCGTGGCGGACACTGATGACGAAGTCGTGGCCGAGGAACAGGTTGATCTCGCCGACCTCGATGTCGGAGCTCTCCTCCACATACAGCAGCGGCTTGAGCACGATGAACAGAGTGTCGTCATAGCGTTCGAGCTTGGGCCGCTGGTGGGCGTGGATGGCGTCCTCCACCGCCAGCGGATGCAGCTTCACCTCGCTGGTGATCAGGTCGAACTCCTCCTGTGTGGGCTCGTGCAGGCCGATCCACAAGAAGCAGTCGCCCCGGGCGCGGGCGGCGGTGACCGCATCGCTGATGTCGCCGTTGATGGTCTCGCGCACTCCGTCGCAGTAGATCGCTTTGTCCACAATCACATCCGGCATTCTCGCGTACCCGCCCCCTCCCTCGTCTCCTGCCACCGATGTGGAAGGCGCTCGGACACCCCTCGTGCCATCTCTCAATCGCCACCGTCCCTCGCAGGCCTGCCGTGACCGTTCAAGGCGACAGAGCTCCGTGCCGCCGCGACCGGCCAGGCGCTTGCCCGCCGGCCGGACCTGCAGCCCTGCCCGGCAGCAGTTCCGGCCGCCCCGTCATACCGAGCCCCCGCCTGATCTCCGAGCCGACGCGGAGTCCACGGAAAGGGCCAGGAAGACCATCGACGGGCTCCCTCAGACGCTCGACGCCGTCGCGGTCGTGCAGTTTTCACGCTCGATGACCACCGAGCGGCTCGTCACCTTCAACCGGAGGCACAAGATCTGCGGAGGGGCGGACGTCTCCTACATCTACTCCCCGTACTACTACGACGACTCCAGCAGCGACCCCCGGGTGAACGCGGTCGTCTGGAACCGCGACACGACCCAGCAGGACAGCTGGACGGACGTCGCCTATCAGTGCGAGACGGAGCCCGAGGCGGCGTTGGCGGAGTTCCGCAGGTGGGTCGGGCTACTTGACGACGGGGAAGACCTCGGCGTGTTCGAGCTGAACTACGAGTGGCTCACCGAGGCGGTGGGGGAGGGAGTCGTGCACGGGCTCGTCGTCGACCGCTGGAAACTCGCCGACCTGCGTAAGCTCCTCGATGACCCGGAGGTACGGACGGTTCATCTCGCCGACGTCGCCTTCGACCTCGGCCAGATCGGGTAGCGGTCTTCGGCGAGCTCAGGAGGTGGCTGTGCTGAGGCGCCAGTCGGGCGCCCGAAGCCGGACCGGGCCGACCGGGCCATCCTCACGGCACTGGCCCGGTGGTTTCCGACGGTGCTGCGCGCTCGTCGGCGCCGGGGGCCACGTGCACGCGCTTGATCGGTACAACTGTCATCTCCCCGAGGTGACCGCCAGCTCCTGGGGTTCCTGCTGTGCCGGCGCCAGCTGTTCGTGGAATCCGCCGTCCGGGGAGCGCGTGATGATCCCGGTCTCCACTCCGTGCTCCACCACGTGGCGATCCGTCTGCTGCAGTGCGAGGCAGATCCACCGGGTGATGATGAAGGCGATGACGGGGCCGATGACCACGGCGTACCTGAAGAAGATCGTCACAGCCTCGACGGTGAGGTGGAACTGGTGGGCGATCTGGTCGTTGGCCGCGGCTGCCCACAGCAGGCCGTAGAACGTGATGCCGGCGACCGCGATGGCCGTCTTCGTCGGCGTGTCGCGTGGTCGATCGAGCATGTTCTGCGCGCCCGGTACGCGGGTCATGCGGCTCGTGGTCTTGGGCCGGCCCAGTGCGTCGCGGCGGCTGCGTCGGGAGACGAGGAAGCGCTCGGCGGTCGGGTAGGCGGCCAGGGCGGTGAAGAAGAGCCCTGGTATCACCAGCGTGGGGATGAGGACCGCGAGGCTGAGCGTGTAGTCCCCAAGAGTGAGTTCCCACCCGGGCATGATCCGGAGGGCGCCGTCGAGGAACCCCATGTACCAGTCAGGTACCGAGCCCGCCGAGATCTGCGTCGGCTTGGCGGGGCCGTACAGCCATATGGGGGCGATCTGGAACCCGAACCCGAGGATGATCAGCATGCCGAACGTCGCGAGGGCCATCATGGGGCGTGCGCTCCGCCGTGCCGACACCGAGGCGATGAATCGGGAGTGGCCGTGCCGCCGCACCAGGAGTTCACGGGCGATCAGCAGGACGGCCATGACGACCGCGATCAGCAGGTGCCCGCCGTACATCACCGGAATGATCCTGTCTCCGGGGAAGTCCGGCCCGAACAGCAGCGACAGCGCCCAGGTTCCTACGAAGGGGATGGACTGCACGACCGACATGATCAGCCACAGGCTCCCACCCGACAGCATGTCGTCAGGCAGGGCGTTGCCGGTCTCGCCCGCGGCCATGCCCAGCGCCAGCAGCGTCACCCAGATCAGCCACTGAGTGGTGCGCGGGCGGCGGAACGCGCCGGTGAGGAACATGCGCAGCAGCTGCAACGCGACGGCCGCCACGAAGACGAGCGCCGCCCAGTGGTGGACCTGGCGGATGAGCAGGCCGCCACGCACTTCCAGGCTGAGATGCATGGTCGAGTCGAAGGCCCTGCTGACGAAGAGTCCACGCAGCGGGCCGTAGGAGCCGTCATAGGTCACCTGGGACATGCTGGGGTCGTAGAACACCATCAGCACGGCCCCGGTCACCAGCAGGACGACGAACGACCAGACGGCGATCTCCGCGAACATGAACGACCAGTGCGAGAACTGAAACGACCGGTGCTTGACCAGCGAACGCATGTGGGCCCCCTAACCTTGCCTACTCATAGGACGGATTCGGGCCGCGGAATGTGACGAAGATAAGGCGTCGGCGACGGTGATTAGCGTCACTACCGTCGGCTTCTTCGCCGGGGCTGACGTGACCATCGCTGTTCATGGCCGGTGTGGCCGCCGTGACCCGCCTAATCGCCAATGACGCGTCGGCTGGTGTTCGAGGACGCGTGTGGTCTGATGCGCGGCAAGCCCTCTCACGTTTGCGCAGGTCACAGCGCGATGATGAGTACATGGATGTGAACGAGGTGCTCCTTCCGGGTGTGGGGCTGCGGTATGAGTTCACCAACCAGGACGGTGACCGGATCGGTGTGGTGGCGCGGCGGACGGGCGAGTTCGAGTTGGTCGTCTACGGGAGCGAGGATCCCGACCAGGGCCGGTCCATGCTCCGGCTCAACAGCGAGGAGGCCGACACGCTCGCCGAGATCCTCGGTGCGCCTCGCATCGCGGAGCGGTTCGCCGATCTCACCAAGGAGGTGCCGGGACTGAGCGCGGGGCAGACGGGGGTGCGGGCCGGCTCTCCCTACGTGGATCGCCCGCTGGGGCACACCAGGGCGCGAAGCCGTACGGGAGCGTCCATCGTGGCGATCGTCCGCGGTGAAGATGTGATCGCGTCCCCGACACCTGATGAGGTGCTGCGAGCGGGCGATGTCCTGGTGGTCATCGGAACCCGCAGCGGGATAGCCGGCGTGGAACAGATCATCCGGGGCTGAGTCGTGCAGACCTCCGTCGCGCTGCTGCTGGAGCTGGGTGTCATCCTGGCCGCCCTCAGCGTCCTCGGTGCTCTGGCGCGGCGGTTCGCTCTCTCGCCCATTCCGCTCTACCTTCTCGCCGGCCTCTCGCTGGGCGAAGGAGGCATTGCCCCCGTACCCGCCGCCGGTGAGTTCGTCCAGGTCGGCGCGGCCATCGGGCTGGTCCTGCTGCTGCTCGCCCTCGGGCTGCAGTTCTCCATCCACGAGTTCTCCGTCAGCCTGCGCCGCCACGTGCCCTCGGCAGGCGTCGACCTCGTACTGAACGCGGTTCCCGGCGCGCTGGCCGGCTGGTATCTCGGCCTGGACGCCGTCGGCATCCTTGCCCTGGCCGGCGTCACCTACATCTCTTCCTCAGGCATCATCGCCAGGCTCCTTGATGACCTACGGCGGTTGGGCAACCGGGAAACCCCTGCCGTGTTGTCGGTCCTGGTGCTGGAAGACTTCGCCATGGCCGCCTATCTGCCGTTGCTCGTTGTACTCGCCTCCGGCGGCACGTGGTGGCAAGCGGGACTGGGCGTGCTCATCGCGGTCGGCGCGGTGCTGGCCGCCTTCGTCGTGTCGTATCGATGGGGCCACCATCTCGGGCGGTTGCTTTCCGATCCAGACCCTGAGCAGCTCATGTTGAGAGTCCTGGGCCTCACCCTGATCGTGGCGGCACTGGCCGAGCTCGTCCACGCATCGGCCGCGGTCGGTGCCTTTCTCGTCGGGCTCACGCTCACCGGGGAGGCGGCCAGGCGGGCTCGCAATGTCCTCACCCCGTTGCGCGACCTGTTCGCCGCGGTCTTCTTCCTGGCGATCGGTCTGTCGGTCAGCCTGAGCGATCTTGTCCCTGTGCTCCCTGTCGCCCTCGTCCTGGCCGCCGTCACGGCCGCCACGAAAGTGGTCACCGGTCAGTACGCGGCGTGGCGGGAGGGAGCAGGGCCGCGTGGCCGCTTGAGAGCGGGGACGGTGCTTATCGTTCGCGGCGAGTTCTCCATAGTGATCATCGGCTTGGTCGGCGCTCATCACGACAGGCTGGGTCCTTTGGTGGCTGCCTATGTCCTCGTGCTGGCCATAGCCGGGCCGCTCGTCACGCGTCTGGGAGGCGCGCCACCGTACCGCCCACGGCTTCTACCCGGCACGAATGCCGGCAACAGCTAGAGCCGAGACGCTGGACACGCCGGAGGCTGTTGATGTGCGACGTCGCTGACCACTGGACAGTACGGTGAGATACCGACGATCCTGTCATCAATCACTGTCGCTCGTCTTGGCGCTTGACAAGGGCTACGTCATGGAACAGTTTCACCACCCCCGCGCCGTGATGAACGGCAGAGGGACGGCGGCCAGACCGACCCCGCAACGCGAGTGGCTGCTGTCCGGGATCTCCGGACGGGTGGTGGAACTCGGCGCCGGAGACGGTACCAAGCTCGCCTGCTATCCACCGGGCCTGGACGAGATCGTGATCGTCGAGGCGGATCCGTCCCTGCGCCAGGCGGCACGCGAGGCGGCCTCCTCCGTCTCCTCGCCGGTGCGGGTGGTCGACGGCAGCCTGACCAGGCTGCCTCTTCCTGACAACTTCGCCGACGTCGTGATCTGCTCGCTGATGCTGTGCAGCTCACCGCGTCCGGATGCCACGCTGGCGGAGGTGCGCAGGGTGCTGCGCCGGGACGGCGAGCTCCGCTTCTACGAGCACACACGGTCGTTCAATCCGGTCGTGGCTTTCGCCGAAGGCTTGATCACGCCTGTCTGGGCGCCCGCTTGTGGTGGCTGCCATCCGGCGCGGGATCCATTGGGCGCCATCGAGAAGGTGTTCGCGATCCGCCGGCTCGAACGATTCTCGTTCGACCATGTCGCACATGTGATGGGCGTAGCTACATAGCGTCAGTGGATCACGAGCACGGGGCAGGGCGCGTGGCGCAGCACGGTATCGAGTGTGCTGGAATGCGTGCCCCAGCGACTGTGACCGACGATGAGCAAGTCCGCGTCCAGATCACGCGCAGCCTGGAGTATCTCCGTCGCCGGATGCCCTACCCGGAGCTCGGTTCGTATGCTCTGATCCTGTTCACGCGCATGACGATCAGCTTCGCGCAGCCATACCTCGCATGGCTGCGGCTGGTCCTCCGCGCGAGTCGGCCCCCGTTTGTCGACCGCCACGGCGATCACCTCGCACGGCGGGGAC
This sequence comes from Nonomuraea recticatena, assembly GCF_039533245.1. Lineage (NCBI taxonomy): Bacteria > Bacillati > Actinomycetota > Actinomycetes > Streptosporangiales > Streptosporangiaceae > Nonomuraea > Nonomuraea recticatena. Next base: position 85,746 of record NZ_BAAATE010000037.1, read on the forward strand.
TTCGCCGCACGCTGAAGCGCCTCTCCGAGCGCCCTTCGGGTACTCGGCGAATCGTTGTAGGCGACGACCAACCGACCAGCCACCCTTCCAGTGTCAATGGCCCGCGCAGCAGACGCCAAGCCCTATCCGGTCCGAGTAGACCCTTGCTGCGCGCCGGAAAGCCTGGTCGCACAGCAGGGGTAACTCCACACGGGGGAGCCCGTACGTGGCGCATCGCCGTCTTGGTCGAGGAGGGCATCTTGATCTTGCTGGACTACGGACACCTTCGCCCTTCGCCGACCCGGACGCGCATGCGCCTCCTTCGCGGATGGCTCTCTTGGACCCCTGCTACGCCCGCGGAGGCAGAGATCGGCAGATGTTGATAGGGTCATTCGTGGTGCGCCGGGAAGTCTGGTCGGCAATGTCCTAGTCGATCCCGACAGACAGGCCGACAACTATGCGCGCGCGTGATCTGCTTGCCGATTTTCCGACCGTGGGGCTCGACACCCCCGTGATCGAAGCGGCCAGGCTCCTGGCCGACCAGGACCTACCCGGTTTGATCGTCGTCGACGCCGACGGCCTGCCGTTCACGATCCTGCCCGGCACCCAGGTGCTGCGCATGGCCGTGCCCGGCTACTGCCAGGACGACCCCGCGCTGGCCCGCGTGATCGACGAGGCGCACGCCGACCTGTTCCTACGCCAACTCAGCGAACGGACCGTGCGTGAGGCGCTCCCCCGCGAGCGGCGTGAACTGCCCGTCGCCGATCTGAACGCCACCGTGCTCGAACTGGCCGCGCTGATGGCCCGCACACACAGCCCGCTGGTCGCCGTCGTGGCCGGAGGCCGGTTGCACGGCGCGGTCACGCTGCAGGCGCTGCTCGACCGGGCGGTGGAGGCGTGACGGTCACCGCATGGCTGGCGGTGGCGATCTTCCTGTGCGCCTACGCCCTCATCGCCACCGAGAAGATCCACAGGGTGGCGGCGGCGCTGGGCGCGGCCGGGCTCATGCTGCTCATCCACGCCACCGACGCCGAGGCCGCCTTCTTCTCCGAGCAATCCGGCGTTGACTGGAACGTCATCTTCCTGCTGCTCGGCATGATGATCATCGTCGGCGTGCTCAAGCAGACCGGCGTCTTCGAGTACCTGGCCATCTGGGCCGCCAAACGGGCCAGAGGACGCCCCTTCAGGCTGATGGTCCTGCTCGTGGTCATCACCGCGGTCGCCTCCGCGATGCTCGACAACGTCACCACGGTGCTCCTCATCGCCCCCGTGACGTTCCTGGTGTGCGAACGGCTGGCGCTGCCCGCCGCGCCGTACCTGATCGCCGAGGCGATGGCCTCCAACATCGGCGGCGCGGCGACCTTGGTCGGCGACCCGCCCAACATCATCATCGCCAGCAGGGGAGGGCTGTCGTTCAACGACTTCCTCATCCACATGGCGCCGCTGGTCGTGGTGCTGATGGTGGTCTTCGTCGGGCTGTGCAGGATCCTGTTCCGCAAGGTGTTCGTCTACGACCCCGAGCGCGCGGCCGAGATCATGGCGCTCAACGAGCGCGAGGCCATCCGCGACCCGCGCCTGCTGTGGCAGTCACTCGGCGTCCTGGCCCTGGTGATGGTCGGATTCGTGCTGCACCCCGTGCTGCACTACGAGCCCTCGGTGGTGGCGGTGCTGGGTGCGGGCGTCCTGGTGGCGGCGACGAAGGTCACCACGGAGGAGTCGCTCGAAGAGGTGGAGTGGCCGACGCTGGTCTTCTTCGCGGGGCTGTTCGTCATGGTCGGCGCCCTGGTGAACACAGGGGTGATCGGGGAGCTCTCCCAGATGGCGGTCAGCGCCACCGAGGGACAACTGGGATTGACCACCATGGGGTTGCTGGGGGTCTCGGCGGGGCTGTCGGCGATCGTGGACAACATCCCGTACGTGGCCACCATGAGCCCGATCGTCGCCGAACTGGTTCAGGCCAACGGCGGTAACGGCACAGGGCAGGTGCTGTGGTGGGCGCTCGCCTTCGGCGCCGACCTGGGCGGCAACGCCACCGCGGTCGGCGCGGCGGCCAACGTCGTCGTCCTGGGCATCGCCGCACGTAACCGCACGCCGATCAGCTTCTGGGAGTTCACCAAGTACGGCCTGGTGGTGACGGCGGTCACGGTGGCGCTGGTGGCGCCGTATCTGTGGGTCCGTTACCTGATGTGAGGAAGTCCCGTCTCAGGGACGCTGTCGGTTCTCACGTTCCTGGTCCCAGCGGTCCAGAAGTTTGGGGAATTCACGGGCCATGAAGCCGTACATGTCCCGCATGAGTTCCAGCCGCTGCCTGGGTTCAGGGGAGTCGCCGACCGCGCGAAGACCTCGCTGTGCCAGCGCGCTGAACGCGTCGAACTCACTCATCTTCGCGCGGAAGGCGCGGGCGAAGATGTCCTCCTCCAGCCGATAGCGATCCCTTCGCTCCTGGGGCGGACGAAAGCGGACGATCAACCCGGCCGCCTCCAGCTGGCGTAGCGCCACGCTCATGCTGCTCTTCGCCACGCCCAGCCGCCCGCCCAGCTCCGACGCGTCAGCCGTGCCATCGGAACTGGCCAGCAGCCATCCGATGACGCGGCCGGAGGTACGGCTGAGACCCAGCCGTTCGAAGTACAACCCCGCTTCCTCAACGAACTCCTCCACGTCACCCATGGAGACAGCATAGAGTTCGGATTGTTCGGATTCTACCGAACGAACCGAAAGGCGGAGTCGAGATGCACCAAAGGCAACTCACCGTCGCCATCACCGGCGCCAACTCCGGCATCGGCCTTCGAGCCGCGCGCCGCCTCGCCGCCCAGGGACACCGTCTCCTGATCATCTGCCGAGATCCTGGTCGTGGTAAGGCCGCGGCGGCCACGATCGAGAACAGCCGACTGATCGTCGCAGATCTGGCGGACCCCACCTCGATCGACAAGGCCGCCGCCACGATCGCCGGCCAGGTCGGTTACCTGGACGTGCTGATCAACAACGCCGCCGTTTTCGACCAGGCGATGCGCGAGCCTGTCATCACCCCGGCCGGTCATGAGCTGTTCTGGTCGACCAACCATCTCGGGCCGTTCCGGCTCACGGCGCGGCTCAGCCACCTCCTCGCCGCCGCGCCGAGGCCTCGCGTGATCAACGTTGCCAGCAAGGGACTGGTCACGATGCCGCGCATCAAGATCCGCTTCGACCACCTGGATGAGACGGACTGGTACAGCCCCACGCGGGCCTACTACCACGCCAAACTGGCGCAGATCATGTTCACCTATTCGCTGGCCATGCGAGCGGGTGACAGGCTCGATGTCGCCTGCGTGCGCGTCCCCTCCGTCCGGCTCGACGCGGAGCGGGTCGCCGCGATGCCCTGGTTGCTGCGCACCCTCTACGCGCCGAAGAACCGAGCCGCTCTGCCGCCGGATCGGCTCGGCGAGTCCTATGCGCTTCTGACCACGCGAATCGAGTCCTGGCGCGAGCGGCCCGCATCTGCCAGGCCCATGCACGGCATCTACCTTGACGAAAACCTTCACCCCGTCCGGGCCCCGGCACAGGCCTACGACGCCGCGGCGCGTGATCGGCTCTGGTCCGTATCCCAGCTAGCCACGGGCCACCCGCAATGGGCCTGGTGAGCGAGATGGCCATCATCATCGCCACGCGCCCGGGCGTTCCACCCGAGGACTTGACACCTGAGACCCTGGAACCTTGCTGGTTCGGGGAGAGTGTCCGGTTGGGGATGAAGAACCACCCGCCGCAGTTCAAGATGGACACGGTGGCGCTGTATGAGTCCAGGCCGGGAGCGGCGATCTCCGGGATTGCCGCGGACTTGGGGATCAGTTCGGAGACGTTGCGGAACTGGATCAGGGCCACGCGCACGGAGCGGGATGAGAGCTGTGGAGGCCGAGAACGCCGAGCTGCAGCGGCGGGGGCGCGAGCTGGAGGAAGAAGCGGGACATCCTGCGCAAGGCCGCCCGGCATGTCGCCGGGGACGCGCTGGTGAACCGCCTCCAGTTCGTCGCCGACCACGCGGACACCTACGGGGTGAAGCGGTTGTGCCGGATCGTCTCGCGCGTTCCGAATCGTCGGCTTGCGCCTGCGTAAGGAGGTCCGCACCACGGCGCCTGAGGGGTCGGCGGCTACTGAGACGGACCCGACTTCACCGCCGAGGTGCCGAATCAGCGCTATGTGGGCGACATCGCCTACCTGCCCGTCGCCGACGGCACGCGCCTGTAACTGGCGACGGTGATCGATCTGTGCTCGCGCAAGCTGGCGGGCTGAGCGATCGCCGGCCACACGCCACCGAACTGGTGGCCGACCCCCTGCGCGTCGCTGCCGGCAGCCGTGGTGGTCTGGACGGGGCGATCTTTCACTCCGATCGCGGGGCGCAATACAGCAGCAAGGAGTTCGCGGCCCTCTGCGCCGAGCTGGGCGTCGTCCAGTCCATGGGCGCGGCCGGCTCCAGCGGCGACAACGCGGCGGCGGAGTCCTTCAACACCACGATGAAACGCGAGATACTCCAAGGCAGATCCGCCTGGCCGACCGCCCGCCACGCCCGACTGGAGGTGTTCCGCTGGGTCAGCCGCTACAACTCCCGACGCCGCCGCTCCAGCACGCCTACGAAGCGGCCCGTGTCGGAGTCCTCAGGGGGAAGCCCTGTCATCGGAGAGGCAAGGACCCGCATGTAAATGCCAGCCCTAGGATGGTTCAGTACCGGTGGTGGAGCTGTTCAGGGGATTCTTTCAAGCCAGAGAAAGGTGAGGACGCCGGGATGGCGGCGTTCAGCTGCCGAGGGCCTGGAGCGGTTTCTGCCCGCTGAGCGTCCGCGACCGCTTCAGCTGCGGCCTCGGAGGCTCTCGCGGCCTCCTCATCAGCGGCGGAAGCTTCGATGGAGTCGGGTCGGACTGCTTCCGACCTGGGCAGCACTTCCGTGAAGGCCTTGGAGACGCCCTGCAGCGCGGAGGTGACCTCGCTCGGGATCACCCAGAACGTGTTCCCCTCGCCCTGGGCGAGCTGAGGGAGCACCTGGAGGTACTGGTAGGCCAGCAGCTTCGGGTCGGGGTCGTTGCGGTGGACGGCCTGGAAGACCTGGTCGATCGCGCGGGACTGGCCCTCGG
>NZ_BAAATE010000038.1:0-83755 GCF_039533245.1 Nonomuraea recticatena
CGCGGGCGCCGCCCGAGGCCGAGCGCGACAGGCTCCGTGACGCGCACACCGCCGCCGAGCTGGCCGCCAGGCTGAGGGTGGGGGAGCCGTGCCCTGCCTGCCTGCGCCCGCTGACCGAGCTGCCGCACCACCCGGAGCTGGCCGACGTCGGCACGGCCGAGCGCGCCATGGCGATCGCCAGGGGAGAGGCCGAGCACGCCAGGACCACGCTCGGCAAGGCGGAGACCGAGGCCGCCATGCTGGACTCGCAGGCCACGGCGCTGTCGGCCAGGCTCGCCGAGCTGCCGCCGCCCGTCGATCGGGCCGTCCTGGAGGAGCGCATGGCCGCCATGCGCAAGGCCGACGAGGTGGTGTCGGAGGCGCGCAAGGCCGTACGGGCCTGCCGCGCCAGGATGGAGAAGGCGCAGCGGGCGGCCGAGTCCGCCGCGCGCAAGAGCGAGCAGGGCTGGCGCGACCTGGAGCTGGCCCGCGACCGCGCCCTCACCCTCGGCGTGCAGCAGGGCGGCGCGCCGCCGCCCGTCGACCGGGAGGACCTGCACAGGGCGTGGACGGCGCTGCTCGAATGGCGCAACCAGGCAGGACGCGCCGCGAGGGCCGAGCTGAACGAGCGCGACGCCGAGCTGGCGGAGGTCGAGGCGGGCCGTACGAGGGAGCGGACCAGGCTGGTCGCGCAGCTGGCCGAGCATCAGATCGGTGTGGCCGCGCAGGCCACGCCCGAGCAGATCGGCGGCGCGATCGCCACCGCCGTCGCCCGCGCGGAGAGCAGGCTCGAGCGGGTCAGGGAGGATCGCGAGCGCGCCCGCGCGCTGGAGGCGCGCGCGGTCGAGAAGGAGCAGGAGGCCAGGGTCGCGCACGAGCTGACCCTGCTGCTGAGGGCCAACGCCTTCGAGAGGTGGCTGTGCGCCGAGGCCCTCGAGCTCCTCGTCGTCACCGCCTCCGACACGCTGCGTGAGCTGTCAGACGGGCAGTACGAGCTGGCGCTCGGCGGCAAGGGCGACATCGAGGTCATCGACCACGGCGAGGCGGGCCTGCGGCGCAGCGCGCGCACGCTGTCGGGGGGCGAGACCTTCCAGGCCGCCCTCGCGCTGGCCCTCGCGCTGTCGGGAACCGTCGCGCGCAGCCTCGACTCGATCTTCCTCGACGAGGGGTTCGGCACGCTCGACCCCGCCACGCTCGACACCGTCGCCACCACGCTCGAACGCCTCGCCGCGGGGCAGGACCGCATGGTCGGCGTCGTCACACACGTTCCCGCGCTGGCCGACAGGGTGCCTGTGCGCTTCGAGATCGGGCGCGACGCCAGGGGCTCGCACCTGCGGAAGGTGGGCCCATGACGGCGGCCGTCGCCGAGTTCACCGTCGATCCGTGGGATCCGGGCTACGCGGCCGCGCTGGCCGTCGAGGCGCTGGCCGAGCTGGGCCCCACCAGCGCCGAGCTGGTCCTCGACGTCGAGAGGGACGCCGCCGACTGGAAGCCGATCGACCCGCCGCCCGGCACGGAGACGCCCGAGGTGCTGCTGATCGCCGACGGCGTGCGCAGGATCGACGCCCGCGTGTGGGTCCACGATCCGTCCTCACCGATGCCGACGCCGGGCATCGCGGCCTCGTTCGCCGCGGGCATCGTCGAGTGCGGCCCGGCGGGCGCCTCGCTGGCCGCCGTGGAGGTGGGCAGGGCGCTGTTCAGCGCCTCGGCGCAGACGCCCGAGGTCAAGACCCCGCACGCCACCTACCGGGCCGAAAGGGCGTCGGGGCCCAGCATGGACGAGCTGTCGCTGGCGCTCCAGCGGCAGGTCACGCAGCTCGAGGTGGATCTCGCGGTGCGGCACCGCTCGCGCGGCGACGACCTGCTGCTCGTGGACGGCCCGCTGCGCGGGCGCACCCACCTGCCGCGCACCGTCGGCTACATCAAGACCCACCACGCCGCCTACCTGCCCGGCCCGCAGAGCTCGGTCGTCTCGGCGCTCTCGCCCGGCCAGCGCACCCCCGTCTTCCTGATGGGCACCAGCTGGCGGCGGCACGCCTGGTACGTCCGCCTGCCGGTCGGCTCGGCCGCCCCGTGGGCGGGCATCGCCAGGTGCGAGGCGGGCGCGGAGCTGCCCGCCGACGAGGTGGTACGGCTGGCCGACGCGCTCACGCTGGTGCTGCCCTCACTGGCGGGGGTCGACTACAAGGATCCGCGGGCGCCGCAGAACCTCGTGCCGATCGGCGGGCTGGAGAAGCTGCTGCGTCACCGCCTCGGCGACCCCAGGCTGCTCTACCGGGCGTTGCGCGGCGCCGCCGGTTCTTGACCGCCCGGTTTTCGCGTGTTTCGGTGGTGACCGACCCCCACCTCCCGGAATGGACGCCATGCCCGAGTTATCCGCCGGGTCGCTGTGATGAGGGCCGTCCTCGGCAGGCGAGACGTCCGTCCTGTCTTCCTGGGCATGGCCGCCAGCCTGCTGGGTGACGCGTCCCTGCTGCTGATCCCTTCGATCCTGGCCAAGAAGCTGACGGGCTCCGACGGCGCGGCCGGACTCGCGCTGTTCTTCTTCACCGCGCCGATGTGCCTGGCGCCGCTGTTCGGCATGGTGATCGACAGGGTCGACCGGCGCCGCTTCCTGATCGGCTCCTGTGTCGTCTCCGCCGTCGCGCTGCTGCCTCTGGCGCTGGTGAGCGGGCAGGAGACCTTCTGGCTGGTGTACCCGGTGTCCATGGCGATGGGCTGCTCCTACACCGCGATCTTCGGCGCCCTGAGCGGCCTGTTGAAGACCATGCTTCCCTGCGAGCTTCTCGCCCAGGCCAACAACGCCCTGCAGACCGCCAGGCACGGCGCCCGCCTGCTCGGGCCGCTGCTGGGCATGGCCATCTACACCGGCGCGGGGCTGTGGGCGGCCGTGGCCTTCGACATGCTCACCTTCGCCGTCGCCGCTGCCGCCTTCGCGCTGCTGCCCACGACGGCTCCCGTCCCCCGTCCTCCGTTCGGCAGGTGGCGCGACGAGGTCACCGCGGGGCTGCGGCACATCAGGGCCGAGCCCGAGATCAGATCCGCCGCCCGCGCCTTCGTGCTGATGTTCCTGGCCGCGGGGCTGACCGAGTCGCTCATCTTCGCCGTCATCGAGAGCCTGGGGCGCTCGCCCGAGTTCACCGCGGTCACCTCCACCGCCATGGGCCTGGGCGCCATCGCGGGCGGCTTCGTCGTCGCCCGCGCGGTCGACACGCTGGGCGAGCTGCGCATGGTCGGCGTAGGCATCGTCCTGTACGGCCTGGCGATCGGGATGTGGCTGGTGTCGGCCGAGGCGGCGATGGTCGCCTCGATGGCGCTCGCGGGGGCCAGTCTCACGCTTTCGAGCGTCGCGGTCCGCACGCTGCTGCAGCGCCGCAGCCCCGACGAGGTCGTGGGGCGCGTCTCGACCGCCTTCGACGCGCTGGGCGGCGGTGCGCAGCTGCTGTCCGTCGCGGCGGGCGCCGCCATGGTGACGCTGGTCGACCACCGGCTGTTGCTCGTCACGGTCTCCACGGCGGTCATGCTCGCCGGCTTCCACGCCGTCCGCGCGTCAGGCGGGCGGCAGCCCGTGCTCGAATAGTCCGTCATGGACGATGTGAAGCTGCGGGAACTGGCAGGACGGTTGTCGGCGGTCGACGGAGTGGCGGGGGTGGTGCTCGGCGGCAGCAGGGCCAGGGGGACGCACAGGCCCGACTCCGACATCGACCTCGGGCTCTACTACAGGGGCTCGCTGGATGTGGAGGCGCTGCGGCGGCTCGCGGCCCAGGTGGGCGGCGAAGGAGTGGAGGTGACGGCGCCCGGCGGATGGGGGCCGTGGGTGAACGGCGGCGGCTGGCTGACGATCGGCGGACAGCGGGTCGACTGGATCTACCGCGACCTGGACAGGGTGCGCCGCGTCTGGGCGGACTGCGGGCAGGGCCGTTACGAGGTCGCCACGCAGGCGGGCCATCCGCTCGGCTTCTACTCCCACGCCTACGCGGGGGAGGTGGCGCTGTGCAGGGTGCTGGAGGATCCCTCGGGCGAGCTCGGTGAGCTGCGGGAGGAGACGCAGGCCTACCCCGAGCGGCTGGGGCGGGCGCTCGCCGAGGGGTTGTGGGAGGCGGAGTTCTCCGTCCAGCTGGCCAGGTACGGAGTCAAGGGCGACGACCCCGCGTACACGGCAGGATGCCTGTTCAAGGCGGTGGGGGTGGCCTGCCACGCCCTGCACGGCAGGGCGGGGCGGTGGCTGATCAACGAGAAGGGGATGGTGGCGTCGGCGGGGCGGCTGGAGATCACGCCGCAGGGGTTCGCCGAACGCGTGGGGGCGGTCTTCGCGGCCTGCTCCGACGACGAGCCCGCCCTCTCTGCCCGCGCGGTGGACGAGGCGGCGACTCTCGTCGAGGAGGTCAGGGCATTGACCCGATGACCCTCTTCCTGCCCTTCATGTAGGTGATGCGGATGCGGTCGGCAGGCGGGCCGCCTATCGGTTGAGCAGTTCGGCGCGGGTGGGCAGGCCCTGCCAGTCGCTCGCGCTCGTGACGGCGGCCGCGCCGAGCAGGGTGCCTCTGGTCAGGCGCTCCTGCGGGGTCAGGCCGTCGAGCACGGCGCTGAGGTAGCCCGCGACGAACGCCTCGTGCGCGCCCGTCGGGTCGACCACCGGCACGGACACGCTCGCCGCGTCGTGGCGCATGCCCGCCGAGCGCACGCTGGCGCCCTTCTCCCCGCGCGTCACGACGACCTCCCTGTCGGGGGTGAGGGCGGGCTTGACCAGGTCGAGCTCGTCCTGTCTGACGAACAGCAGAGCCGCCCTGCGCGCCAGGTCACCGAGCACCTCCTCCGCCTCCGCCAGCGAAGGCCACAACTCCGGCCGGTAGTCGACCGAAACCGACACCGGGACGCCTGCCGTCAGCGCCGCGCCCACGGCCGACTCGACGGCGTCGCGGGGGTCGCGGCCGAGCGCGGGCGTCACGCCGGTGACGTGAAGGAGGCGGGAGGCGGCGATCCTGTCGATCGGCACGTTCCCTGGCGAGAGCCTGGAGCCGGCCGAGCGGTGCCGGTAGTGGACGACGTGCGGGCTCTGCCCGATCCTCGACTCCTTCAGCAGCAGCCCGGTGGGCGCCGTCTCGTCCTCGCGAAGGTCGGACAGGTCGACGCCCTCGCCGCGCAGCACCGTGACGATCCTGGCGCCGAGCTCGTCCGCGCCCACCTTGCCGAGGTAGCTCACCCGGTGGCCGAGCCTGGCCAGGGCGATCGCCAGAGTCAGCTCGGCACCGCCCACGTCGAGTCGGGCCTCACTGTCGTGACGGACCCTTCCACTGGCCACCACGCCCAGGGGCTCACCCAACGTATAGACATCGCTCATGTCACAATTTTTCACATAAGAACCCCAGGTCACACCTATGTCGAGTTTGTGATCAAAACTTTTCCGCATCTTGAGCCAACCTTTTCTGGCTAAGGTGCCTCTAAGTGATAGAGGGGGTCGGGCAATCCCGAGCCTGACCCCATCGACACGGGGAGAGGAATCAGCACCCTCATGAAGAAGATCGCAGCAGGACTCATCGCCGCCACCATGGGTGGCGCTCTGCTCGTCACCGGCGGAGCGGCCGCGCAGGCCACCGCTCTGGACGTGCAGATCGAGGACATCAACCCTGACCCGGTAGTCGTCGCCAAGGGCGGCGAGGCCACCGCGAGCTTCTACGTCGACGTCACCAAGGGCGCCAACGTCGAGCTCAAGGTCGAGCCGGTCGGCGATGTGCGCACGTTCGCGGCCAAGAACGTCACCGCCATCCCTGACGGCGACCACTGGAAGTTCACGGTGCCGTTCAACTCCGGCGACGCGGGCAAGTGGCGGGCCACCGCCACCGCCAAGAAGGACGGCGAGACCGACCGCGACAAGGCCTACTTCGAGGTCGAGATCCAGGCCGGCAAGGCCGACACCCGCATCTCGAGCTTCAAGGCCAGCCCCGACCCCGTGAAGAAGGGTCGCACCATCTGGTTCTCCGGTCGCCTCCAGGCGGACGAGGACGGCTGGGAGGGCGTGCGCGGGGGCGACGTCGAGATCTACTTCCGCGCCAGCGGCTCCAGCGGCTGGAAGTACGTCACCCGCACCGAGAGCCGGTGGGGCGGCAAGTTCGCCGCGAAGACCCGCGCCTGGAAGAGCGGCACGTTCAAGGCCGTGTACGAGGGTGACGACGAGACCAACGGCTCCGAGAGCCGCAGCGACTGGGTGCGCGTCTACCGCTACCACCGCTGAGCACCACCAGTAGGTCTCACCGAGAACTGGTCTCACTGAGAACCGGGTCTCACTGAGAACCGGGTCTCACTGAGAACGCCGGTCCGCTCTCCAGCGGGCCGGCGTTCTCGCGTTCCCGGCGGCGTTCGCGTTCGCGGGCGGCGGGCTGATGAGTGACGGCGGACACCCTGGGTAACGGGCTTCATATGAAGCAGCTGGAGGATTTCGACCCCTTCGACCTCTTCGACACCGAGGCGGCCAGGCTCGACCGGCACTTCGCCTCGCTCGACGAGGAGGGGTGGAACCGGCCCTCGCGCTGCGACGGCTGGTCCGCGCGCGACGTGCTCGGGCACCTGGCGGGCGAGGAGCTCTACAACCACGCCTGCCTCGACGGCGACGTGCAGGGCTTCTTCGCCATGGTCGAGGCCGAGGGTGTCTCGGGGTTCGACGGGTTCAACGAGTGGTGCGTACGGCAGCGCCGCGCCCTGCCCGTCGAGCAGGTGCTGGAGGAGTGGCGGACCAAGAACGGCCAGACCCGTGAGCGGATGAGGGCGCTCGGCCGCGAAGGGACCTTGCAGACCTCCGCCGGGCCCTACCCCGCCGGCCTGCAGACCTTCCACTACGCCTCGGAGTACGCCACCCACGCCGACGACGTGGGCGCGCCCGTCGCGGACGCCGAGCTGGACGACCGCATCTGGTGGCGGCTGATGCTGGCCAGGCACGTGCTGGCCGAGCAGGGGTCCAAGGCGCAGGTGGAGCCGACGGCCGAACAGGTCTGGGTCCACGCCGACGGGGTGAGCAAGTCGATGTCCTTCCCCGAGTTCGTCGACGCGACGGTCGGCAGGACCCTGCCCGAGCATGAGCTCGACCCCCGCCTCGCCACGGCCCTGAGGTGCCTCGCTTGAGGTGCCTCGTCCCGGAAGGAGGCCGAGCATGTGGTTGCGTGACCGCGCGGGAACCGAGCCGGCCACCGCGCGCAGCCCGAAGCGGGCCAGGAAGATCCTGTCCGCCATCGCGCTGCCGGTGGCGCTGGTCGCCGCGGTCTTCTTCACCGTGCGGGCGGTGAGCACGGGGGCGGAGGTCTGGTGGTGGGAGGCGGCCATCGCGTACGCGGTCGCGCTGTTCGCCGCCGTCGACCTGGCCGTGCTGTTGCGCCGCCCGGGTCGCTGAGACGTCAGCGTCCCGCGGTCCTGAGGGGCTCTGGCTCACTCGCGAGGGCCACCTGCTGGACGGATGGGTCCTTCGCCGGCGCCGCCAGAGGATGCCTGGTGATCTCGTGCCGTGACCCCACTTGACCTTGACACGGTGACAAGGACTTCACTGCTGCCAAGGAGGTGGTCCCGATGGCCATGCCGAAACAGGACATGATGGCGGTGCCCGCGGCCCGCCTGGACGAGCGGTTCTTCTCGCTGGGCACCCGTTTCGCGGGCGAGCTCATGCGGAAGTTCGTCAACTACGGACCGAATCTTGTGGTCGTCGGCGACATCTCATGTCTGGCGGCCAGTTCTGCTCTGCGCGCGCTCGTCGGCGAGTCGAACAGGTCCTGCCACGTGTGGTTCGTTCCAGATCTCGACGCGCTCGACGCGCGACTGGGGGCGCAGTCGTCATGACCATGATCTACAAGTCCGAGGCCGGTGAACGCGAGCTCCGCGACCACTACCGGCAGGTGCTGGACGCCTGGCCGCTTCCCGCCGAGCACGTACGGGTGCCGACTCGCGAGGGCGAGACCTTCGTCCTCGTCTCCGGCCCGCAGGACGCGCCGCCTCTGGTGCTGCTGCACGGCTCGGGCGCGAACACGTCGATGTGGCGAGGAGATATCGCCACCTGGTCTCAGCACTTCCGCACCTACGCCGTCGACCTCGTCGGCGAGCCGGGCCTGAGCGCGCCCTCGCGCCCCGCCCTGGACTCCGACGCCGTATCGCTCTGGCTGGACGACGTACTGGACGGGCTCGGGATCACCGACGCCGCGTTCGTCGGCACGTCCCTCGGCGGCTGGACGGCCCTGGACTACGCCGTCCGCCGTCCAGAGCGAGTGACCCGCCTGGCCCTGATGTGCCCCGGCGGCGTGGGGCGGCAGAAGGTCGGCTGGATCTTCAAGGCGCTGCTGACCCGCCCGTTCCGACGCGGCGGACTGCGCGAGTCGGCGATGGCTGTCGCAGGACTGGACGCGGAGAAGGACCGGCAGGCGCTCGACGCCGTCGTCCTGACGTTCACGCACTTCAACCCGCGCAGGGAGAAGCTCCCGGTGTTCTCCGACGACGCGTTGCGCGGCCTCACCATGCCCGTACTCGTCATCGTCGGTGGCAATGACGCCATGTTCGACTCCCACCAGACCGCGCGGCGCGTCCGTGAGTGCATCTCGCACTCGACCGTGAACCTGCTCCCCGAGGTCGGTCACGCCGTCTTCGGCCAGGCCGAGCCAATCGCCGAGTTCCTCCGGGCCTGAGCTGTTCGGCCGCGCCGACTTCGACTTCCACGGGCTCGCGCCCTCCACTCCAGCTGACGGAGCCACGTTCTGTCACCGAGATCATCGAAAGTGAGCCAGAGCCTCCTGACGTCAGCGCCCTGCGGCTCTGACCCCAGAGCCCCGGGCTCTGGGGTCAGCGCCCGGGGCTCTAAGGTCAGCGTCCCACGGCCCTGTGGAGTGCGGTCGTGAGCGCCTCGGCCGAGAACGAGGGCAGGATCGCGGCCAGGTGACCGTCGGGCCTGACCAGGTGGACGCTGTCGGGCCCGGCCCCTTCGCCGAGCACCGCCGAGTCGAGCCCGAGCTCGGAGCGCGCGAGCACCTCGACAGGCACGTCCGCCCCGAGCTCGGCCCCCATGGCCGTCGCGGGCGCGATCCTGTCGGGCCGCGCGACCAGCACGACGAAGCCCGCGCCGAAGCGCTGCCTCAACCGCCCGCCCCGCACCGGCGCATCAGGGCAGATCACCCCCGGCACCGGGGGCCGCGCCGCGCCGGGCTCCTCCGGCACAGGGCCCGTGGAGGTGGTCAGCGGGGAGTCGACGTACCAGTACGGCTCGGCCAGCTTCCCCGAGTCGATCAGCTTCCTGGCCTCCGGATCGGCGACGGCCCGCTCCAGCACCGTGCGCCGCCACTCCCACTGCGGCGGACTCTGTGGCACGAGGAACTCCATCGTCCTCGCCGTCACCGCCAGATTGACCAGCGCCGCCGCCCGCCGCTCGGCGTCGTAGGAGTCCAGCAGCCGATCGGGCGCGCCCCGCCGTACCAGGGCCAGTTTCCAGGCCAGGTTCTCCGCGTCCTGCAGCCCCGAGTTCAGGCCGCGCGCCCCGAAGGGGGCGAACAGGTGCGCGGCGTCGCCCGCGAGGAAGACCCGCCCGCGCCCGAGCGAGGTGGCCACCCGCGAGTGGAACCGGTAGACCGTCAGCCAGACGATCTCGTACGGCCGGCTGCCCGTGATGCGCCTGACCATGGCGTCGAGGTCGGCCGTCGCCGGGTCGAAGCCCGGAGGCACCTGCCAGTCGATCCGCCACACCGAGTCGGGACACTGGTGGACCAGCACCTGCCGTCCGGGATTCCACGGCGGGTCGAAGTAGAAGCGGCGCTCTTTGGGGAACGGCAGCGACGCCTTGATGTCGCAGATCAGGAACAGGTCCTCGAACGAGCGGCCGGGGAAGGCGATGTCGGCCAGCCTCCTGACGGCGCTGCGCGGGCCGTCCGCGCCGACCAGGTGCGAGCCGCGCACGGGGCCGTCGGGCGTGAGGACGTCGACCCCCTCGGCGTCCTCGCGGTAGCCGATCACCGGGCTGCCGTGCCTGAGGTCGATCAGCGGCTCGGCGGCGACCCTGGCGCACAGCAGCTCCTCCACCCTGGCCTGTGAGATGTTGATCCACGGCGGCACCTCCGCCTCGGGGAAGGTCACCGAGTAGAGCTCGTGCTCGCGGAAGTAGGTGCGGCCCGTGGTCCAGGTGACCCCTTCGGCCACCATGGCGCCCGCCACGCCCACGCGGTCGAGGATGTCGAGCACGTCGCGCTGGAAGCAGATCGCCTTCGAGCCGGGGCAGGCGCGCTGCGCCGCCGCCTCCAGCAGCACGGTCGGCACCCGCCAGCGGGCCAGGAGCAGCGCGGTGGCGAGCCCGACGGGGCCCGCCCCCGCGATCACGACTGGAGCAGGTCCCATACCGCCCTGTCCCGTTCCGCCGTCCAGATGACCGGCCGCTCGACGCCGTCCAGCTCGTCCCAGAGGCGGGAGACGTTGAACGGCAGGCAGTGCTCGAAGATCGGCCACCCGCCGTACCGCGGCGCGAGGGCTGCGTGGGCGGCGTCGAAGGCCTCCTTCAGCGTGCCGCCTCGCCTGTGCGCCGCGCCGACCTCGCGCAGCATGACCTCGAGGAAGTCGCGCGTCTGCCCGATCGCCGCGACCACCTCGCGCGTGACCGGACCCCGCCCGCCGATCAGCGTGCGGGCGCCGAGCGCGGCGACGCGGTCGAGCGTGGTCGTCGACCACTCGCGGTGGAAGGCGTCGCCGGTGTAGAGGGCGGCCCTGGCCTCGACCAGGTCGCCGGCGAACAGGATCCGCTCGTCCGGCAGCCACGCCACGATGTCGCCCTCGGTGTGACCCCTGCCCAGGTGGTGCAGTTCGAGGAAGCGGCCACCGCCGAGGTCGATGGCGAGGCGGTCGGTGAAGGTGAGCGTGGGCAGGGTGAGGCCGGGGATCGAGCCGGGGTCCTTGAACAGCCTGGGCATCCTGCCGTACTCCGACTCCCAGTCCTGCTGCCCGCGCTCCTCGATGAGGGCCCTGGTGTTGGCGTGCGAGACGATCACGTCGGCGCCGAACGCGGACGCGCCCAGCACCCTGACGGCGTGGTAGTGCGAGAGGACGAGGTAGCGGATCGGCTTGTCGGTGTGCTCTCGCAGCCTGGCCAGCCACTGCCTCGCGGCGGTGGGGGTGGCCATGGCCTCGAAGCAGACGAGGAAGTCGTCGGCCTCGATCGCGCCGACGTTGGGATCGCCCTCGGCGGTGAGCGCGTAGACACCGTCGCCGACGATCTCCAGGGTCTGTTGCTTCTCCTCCAGATCACCGGAGGACGCGAAGGCGGGCATACTCCGCTGCTTACCCCGATATCCCTTCACCGTCACGGCGAGCGGCCCGGCCGGCCTGGGGGAAACCGGGGGGAGACCGGGGGAGACCGGGAGAGCGGGGAGACCCCGGGAGACTGGGAAACCGGAGACCGAGGAGGCCACAGGAGACAGGGGAGACCAAGGAGACCGGGGAGTACTTTGGGAGATGGAGGAGACCCCGGGAGACCGGGGAGACCGCGGGAGAGGCGCGGGATCGGGAGCACACCGAGCCCGCGCCTCCCGGTCTAGTTGACGGTGATGGTGAAGGTGGACGTCGTGTTGCGCACGTCGGTGTGGTTGCCGCTCATCCGCAGCCCGTCGAACGTGGCCGAACCGACCGCGGGGCCCTGTCCTTCCTCGGGCAGTTCGTTGGCCCAGATCCCGAACCCGGACTTCGCGTCGAACGCGTCACCGCTCTTCCGCGCTCCCGTGATCGAGACGTTCGTCAGCACGGTGTCGGTGATCGGGTTCACCGGCCTGCCGCCGAGGTACTGCGTCTGGAACATGATCCCCGAGTACGTCGGATCCACGATGTCCACGTTGCTGATCCTGATCCCCTGGAACACCTTCGAGGCGGAGAACAGCCAGATCGCCGGGAAGGTCTGGTTGCCCCAGAAGTGCCCGCCCGCTCTCACGAGCGAGATGTTCTCGAACCGGGTCGGTGTGGTGCCGAAGCCCCTCATCGGATAACCGAAGTCGAGCGAGCTGATCGTGATCCCGGAGTAGACGAGCATGTCGGCGATGTGGATGTTGCGGAAGACGTTGTCCGAACCGCCGTACACCGCCAGCCCCGCCGCCCGCCACGTCAGCGTCGCGGTCAGGTTCTCGTAGACGTTGCCCGTCTGGTCGGCGTTGTTGGAGTCCGTGGCGGCGAACAGCGCGAAGCTGTCGTCGCCGGTGGAGCGCGCCTCCACGTTCCTGACGGTGTTGTTCGTACTGCCGTTGGTCATGTTGACCCCGTCGGCGAACGTGTCACGGATGCGGGAGTTCGTGATCGTGATGTTGTGGACGTTGGCCCCCCAGAACATGCACATCTGGTGCTCCACCCAGATGTTGTCCATGGTCACGTTCGAGACGCCGGTGAAGTCCCAGACCTTGCCGGGGCCGTCGTTCCTGGTGGTGTAGTTGCCGAAGGAGGCGAACCCGCTGAACGTCGAGCCGTTCGCCGAACTCTCCACTCTGAAGCCGACGTCGGTGTTCTCCTGCGTGACAGGGGAGACGAACCGGGTGAACCACGGCCCCGCGCCGGCCACCTTGACGGCCTTGCCGTACACCTGGAACTTCTGAGCCGTCGGGTAGTCGCCCGCGGGCAGGTAGACGCCGACCAGGTCGGCGTCCTGGCGCGCCCTGTCGAGCGCGTTCTGCACGTCCTGGTGGGTGAACCCGGCCGGTACGGCGTAGCGCGCCGGATCGGGGTTGGGCAGGGCGGTGGCCAGCTCCAGGTTGATGAAGTCGATCGCGAACGTGCCGCTGTTGGCGGCGTCCTTCTGCAGTCTGATCCTGCTGCCCTTGGCCACGGTCGTGCCGAGCAGGAGGTTGGCCTCGTCGTAGATGTGACGAGGGGCTCCCGCCCCAGGCGAGTTGCTCGGGCTGTCCTCCTTGCCGTACAGCCAGGCGTGCTTGGAGGTCAGGTTGATCGCCTTGAGGAAGGCGCCGTCGACGTAGACGTTCAGCGTCGAGGTGGTGCCGTCGGGGATGGAGAACCGGGTGACCAGCGTGTTGGCCGCCGCCTTGGTGACGAACTCGACCGAGGCGCCTGTCGTGTTGAGCGTGACCGCCCTGCGCCCCGAGGCCTCGCCCGCCAGGTCGCCGATGGTCCTGTTCGGGCCGACGAGCTGGGCGCCGCCACCCAGCGTGCCGTCCTCCGCCTCGTACATGTCGTACGGCAGGCTCGCGCCGCGTCCCACGAACAGCGGCTGGGTCGTGGTGTTGTTGGCCCGCTTGACGGGCAGCTCGTTGGCGTCGTCGGCGATGACGGTCTTGACCGTGTACCTGCCGTCGGCCGCGGTCCAGGTGCCGAGGGTGACGGGCGCGGTGGTCGCCCCCGCGTTGACGATGCCGTTGTGTGCGCCGGTGAGGGTCTTCACCACGGTGCCCGCCTCGTTGGTCACCGTCAGCGTGATGCCGTGCGCGCCGGCTGCCGAGGCCACGTTGCCCTGGTTCCTGATCGCGACGGTGAAGGTGACGGTGTCGCCCCTCGCCGGGTTGCCCGGCGTCCAGCCGACGGGTGAGGCGAGCAGGTCGGCGCTGTCGACGGGTTTGACGACCAGCTGGGCGGGGTGGGTGTGGGTGTTGTTGGTCTCGTTCTGCTCGATGACGGAGTCGGCCTCGTCGACCTTGGCCGAGACGGCGTACGTTCCGGCCGTACGGGTGCCGATGTTCGACGAGACGGTGGCGGAGGCGCCCGCGGCGAGGGCGCCCACGTTGGCGGTGCCGACCTTGGTGGTGCCGAGGTGGAAGGTGACGTCGGTGGCGCCGGAGGCCCGGGTGCCCGCGTTCCTCACGGTGGCCGACAGGGTGATGGCGTCGCTCTCGACGGGCGCGCCAGGCGACACCGTCATGCCGGTGATCGTCAGGTCGGGGTTGGGCGCGGGGACTCCGACGACCTGAAACTCGGCCACCTGCCCGTTCGGGGCGCCGGTGTTGGCGGTGAAGGACAGGCGCACGTCGGCGACCCTCCCGCTGACCGGGATCGTCACCGTGTTGCCGCTGGAGGGGTTGAAGGCGTAGGAGGCCGAGGACTTCAGCGAGGTGAAGGCCGAGGAGCCCTGCTCCCTGCCGAGCACCTGGAGGGTCTGGGTGCGGGCGCCCCACGCGCTGTCGGGGTTGAGCTTCAGCACGACCGAGCTGACGTCGGCGTTCGAGCCGAGCTGCACGGTCAGCGTGTTCGGGTAGCCGCCGCCGCCCTCCCAGTAGGTGGTGAGGTCGCCGTCGTTGGCGTTGCCGGGGGTGTAGACCCAGGTGGAGCCCGAGGCGGTGATGGGCTTGCCCTGGGCGAGGTTGGCGCCGCCGCCTCCTGAGCCCTGCCGGGTGACGGTGTTGCTGTCAGGCGACTGGTTGCCGGCCGCGTCCTTCGCTCTGACGTGGTACGACACGGTGGCGCCTGCAGGCTGGCTGTCGGTGTAGGTGACGATGTCGCCGGCGACCGTGCCACGAAGGGCGTTGTTGGCGTAGATGTCGTAGCCGGTCACGCCGACGTTGTCGGTCGAGGCCTGCCAGGCGAGCCTGATCTGCCCGGTGGACGGCTCGGTGTAGGTCAGGCCGCCGGGGGCGGTCGGGGCCTGCGTGTCGGGCCCTGTGACCGGGCCGTAGACCTCGAACTCGCTCAGCTGCCCCGCGGGCCAGCCGGTGTTGGCGGTGATCGTGACCCGCACGTAGCGGGCGCCGGCCTGCGCGAAGGTGATCGTCGCGGTCGGGTTGAAGGTGCGGGCCGCCGAGGCGGACAGCGTGGTGAAGGTCGATCCGTCGGTGCTGCCCTGGACGGTCAGCGTCTGCGTACGGCTCTGCCAGCTGGACGGCAGCTTGAGCACGACCTCGTTGACGCTGACGGCAGAGCCGAGGTCGACCTGGATCCACTGGGGAAAGGCGTTGTTGGCGCTCTCCCAGTAGGTGGCCTGGTCGCCGTCGTTGGCGCGGCCCGCGGCGTAGACGTCGGTGTGGCTGCTCGCGGACACCTGCTTGCCCGCGGCGAGGTTGGGCCCCGCCGACCAGGCGGGTGGCGCGTGGCCCAGGACTGCGAGCGCCAAGGCGGCGAGTAACGCGAGGGTGCGTCTCATGGGCAGACCCTTCGTGAGGGGGAGTGGCTGCACCATAAGATGGCGAACAAACCTCTGCAATATTTCGACGCAGTTTCGCAAATCTACGATTGCTTCCAGGGAGCGCTCCCGACGGTGACCGCCGCAGGTGGGGCCGCTCGGCGTGCGTCCAAGAACCCGAAACGCCGCCGCAAGCGGTGATGCCGGATGAGCGCAAGTGGTTGCAAGCACTTACGGCGAGCGGCGTATAGTTTGCGCATGACGCGACGACTTGCTGAGGTGGCCAAGAAGGTCGGGGTGAGCGAGGCCACGGTCAGCCGCGTGCTGAACGGGAAGCCCGGGGTCTCCGAGGCCACTCGCGAGGCCGTGCTGACCGCGCTCGACGTCCTCGGCTACGAGCGCCCCACCCAGCTGCGCGGCGATCGCGCCCGCCTGGTCGGGCTGGTGCTGCCCGAGCTGCAGAACCCGATCTTCCCCGCCTTCGCCGAGGTGGTCGGCGGCGCGCTGGCCCAGCAGGGGTTCACCAGCGTCCTGTGCACCAGGACCGTCGGGGGCGTCTCCGAGGCCGACTACGTCGACCTGCTGCTGCAGCAGCAGGTGTCGGGCGTCGTGTTCGCGGGCGGGCTCTACGCCCAGGCCGACGCCTCCCACGATCACTACGAGCTCATCCTCGAGCGCAAACTCCCGACCGTCCTGGTGAACGCCGCCGTCGAACACCTCGGCTTCCCCCAGGTCTCCTCCGACGACGCGGTAGCGGCCGAGATGGCGGTGGGCCATCTGCGCGCGCTCGGTCACGAGCGCGTCGGCATGGTCCTCGGCCCCAAGGACCACATGCCCTCCCGCCGCAAGCTCGAGGCCTTCCTGTCACTCGGCGGCGACGCCGACCTGGTGGAGTACACGATGTTCTCCCTGGAGGGCGGCCACGCCGCCGCGACCAGGCTGGTGCGCAAGGGCGCGACCGGGGTCATCTGCGCCAGCGACATGCTGGCCCTGGGCACGATCAGGGCGGCCAGGCGAGCGGGGCTCAAGGTCCCCGACGACCTGTCGGTGATCGGGTACGACGACTCGGCCCTCATGACCTGCACCGACCCGCCGCTCACCACGGTCCGCCAGCCCATCGACGCCATGGGCCGCGCCGCCGTGGACCTGCTGGTCGCGCTGATCGACAAGGCGGTGGTCCCGGCCGACGAACTGCTCTTCGAACCCGAGCTGGTCGTCAGGGCCTCCACCGCCCGCGTCCACTGACCTCCCATACCGACCCGCGAGGCCGGAGGACCCCTGCCCGCCGAGATCGACGCCCACCCGCGTCCCTCGGCGTCCATTCGCGCCCCTCGGTCAGGTCGTCGAGCCGCCGCTGTAGGGAGCTTCCTCGCCCCATGGCGCGGATCTCCGTCATGAGCAGGCCGCTATCGCTTCCGTCGGCGGGACTCGCCGACAGGGGGACCTCTGGCGTCCGGTCCTTCATGCACGGCTGTTGCTGAGAAGGCATCAGTGGCGCTCGTCACTTAGTCGTTATATTTCGATCTACTGTCAAAAGATTGCAGGAATGTGTCGGCGCTGCTTATCGTGTGGATCCTCCCCATCCCCATCAGAAGGGTCCAGACCGATGAGCAGCTCCCGCAGAGCACTCGGCCTGCTGATCGTCACCGGCCTCGGCCTGTCGGTCGCGGCATGCGGTTCCACGGCCGAACAGCCCGCGCCCGCCGCCTCGGCGGCCGGCGGGTCGGCCAAGGCCGCCGCGCCCGTCACGATCTCCGTCGGCTGCCAGCCGCCCAAGACCAACCCTCTCCAGCGCAAGGACTGGGACGACGACGTCGCCGCCTTCCAGAAGCTGCACCCGCACATCACGATCGACAGCAAGGACGGCTTCCCCTGCCACGACGTGAAGACGTACGACGCCAAGCTGGCGGGTGGCCAGATGGAGGACGTCTTCTACGGCTACTTCGGCGACGTGCAGACCGCGATCAAGGCGGGCCAGGCCGCCGATATCACCGCCTACGCGGACACCATCACCACGCTCAAGGACATCGATCCCAGCGTGATGGCCGCGTACACGGTTGACGGCAAGATTTACGGCGTTCCGCGCGGAAATTACAAGGTCGGCCTGGTCTACAACCGCAAGCTGTTCACTCAGGCCGGTCTTGACCCGAACACCCCGCCCAAGACCTGGGCGGAGATCCGCGAGGCGGCCAAGAAGATCAGCGCGCTCGGCCCCGGCTACATCGGCTACGGCGAGTACAGCGCGGGCAACACCGGCGGCTGGCACTTCACCCAGTCCATCTACGGCAGGGGCGGCGCGGTCGTCGACGAGACCGGCAAGAAGGCGGCCTTCAACACCCCCGAGGGCAAGGCGGTCCTGCAGAACCTGAAGGACATGCGCTGGACCGACAACAGCATGGGCACCAAGCAGCTCTACCAGTGGGACGACCTCATGCGGCTCATGGGCGCGGGCAAGATGGGCATGATCCTCGGCGCGCCCGACGTCATCACCGAGCTGCACGACAACCGCAAGGCCAAGTACGAGGACTTCGGTCTGGCCGCCTTCCCCGAGGCCAAGGCCACGCTGGGCGGCGGCGACGGGTACATGTTCAACCCCAAGGCCACCCCCGAGCAGATCAAGGCAGGACTGCTCTGGCTCGACTACTACGTCCTCACGCCCGGCAGGGGCCAGTTCGACTACGCGCGCCAGAAGGCGACGGGGCGGGCCGTCGGCCTGCCCGACAACAACGTGTGGGGCGACAGCCCGACCGGCCGGAAGCTCCTTGAGCTGCGCAAGGCGAACTCGACGCTGCCGACGGAGAACTTCGCCGCGTACGTGGAGGGGTCGGCCGACATCCCGCTCAAGCTCGAGCCGCCCATGAACCAGCAGATCTTCCAGATCCTCGACACCCCGATGTCCGCGGTGCTGACCCGTCAGGACGCCGACATCGACCAGCTGCTCGCCGAGGCGGAGGCCAAGGTCAACGACGTGCTGAGCAAGGCGAGCTAGCCTCCTGCGCGCCGGTCCGCCCGATCCCGACCATCGTCTCCCGGAGGGTCGTCACCCACACGACCCTCCGGACGGCGGCCGGTCGCCGAATCACTGGAGTAACCGTTGAACGTGGCAAGCGTGGGGAGAAGGCCGCCGTCACGAAGGGGACGCGAGGCCAGACGCAACCTCACCGCCTACGGCTTCCTGGTCGCCGCCCTGATCTGCTTCGGCCTCTTCTCGTGGTACCCGATGGTCAGGGAAGTCCTCCTGAGCCTGCAGGAGAACAACTTCGTCGACGCCCCCACGTGGGTGGGTCTCGACAACTTCGAGACGGTGGTCGAGGACCCTGCCTTCGCCCAGGCCTGGATCAACACCGCCGCCTTCACCGGGCTCGCCCTCCTGATCGGCTACGTGATCCCGTTCTGCGTGGCCGTCATCCTCAACGAGCTGCGGCACGCCAAGGCGTACCTGCGGTTCGTGGTCTACCTGCCCGTCATGCTCCCGCCGGCCGTCTCCGTGCTGCTGTTCAAGTGGTTCTACGACCCGGGGCCCGGCCTGTTCAACCAGATTCTCGGCTTCTTCCACCTGCCGGGCCTGGCCTGGCTCGACTCCACCGACACCGCGCTCATCTCCCTGGTCATCGTCTCCACCTGGATGAACCTCGGCAGCGGCACGCTCATCTACCTGGCGGCCCTGCAGACCATCCCGAGCGAGCTCTACGAGGCGGCCGAACTCGACGGCGCGGGCATGTTCAAGCGCATCAGGCACGTCACGATCCCGCAGACCAAGCTGATCCTGCTGGTGATGCTGCTCCTGCAGATCATCGCGACCATGCAGGTGTTCATCGAGCCGTTCATGCTCACCGGCGGCGGACCTGAGAACGCCACCGTGACCGTGGCCTACCTGATGTACCAGTACGCCTTCAACTTCGGGAACTTCGGCGGCGGCAGCGCGATGGGCCTCATGCTCATGATCGTTCTGATCGTCTTCTCCGCCGTGTACCTGCGCGTCTCGCGGGAGAACACATGATCGCCACCGCCGTACGGCACCGCAGGACCAGGCCCCGCAGGCTCGCGCGGCGCAGGATCGAGACGCAGTTCCGCACCCTGGTCTCCCCTCACCAGCTCAACACCCGCAGGGGCAGGACGATCTACTGGATCGTGCTGGTGGGGATGGTCGTCGCCTTCACCGCGATCTTCATGTTCCCGCTCTACTGGATGGTCACGGGAGCGCTGAAGGCGCCGGAGGAGCTCGACCAGATCCCGCCGACGCTCGTCCCTCAGGATCCGAGCTTCGACGCCTACCTCGAGGCGTGGAACCTGCTCGACCTCGGCCTGCTGCTGAAGAACACCGCGATCTACGCCGTGGGCGCGTGGCTGTTCACGCTGGCCGTCGACGTCTCGGCCGCCTTCGCGCTGTCGAAGCTGCGGCCGATGTTCGGCAAGCTGATCACCGGGATGATGCTCGCGACCCTGATGATCCCGCCCATGGTGCTGATGCTGCCGCTGTTCGTGACGATCGTCGACCTCGACCTGCTCAACAGCCCGTGGGCGATCTGGCTGCCCGCCGCGGCGAACGGCTTCAACATCTTCCTGCTCAAGCGCTTCTTCGACTCCATCCCGAGAGAGCTCATCGAGGCGGCGGAGATGGACGGCGCCTCGCCCGCGCGCATCCTGTGGTCGATCGTGCTGCCGGTCTCGCGCCCCATCCTCGGCGTGGTGTCGATCTTCACGGTGGTCGCCGTGTGGAAGGACTTCCTCTATCCGCTCCTGGTCCTGCCCGACACCGACAGCATGACCGTGAGCGTCGCCATCAACTCGCTGTCGCAGACGATGCCGACCAACGCGCTCACCGCCGCCCTGGTGATCGCCAGCATGCCGACGATCGTCATCTTCCTGTTCTTCCAACGGCACATCATGGCGGGGCTCACCGCCGGAAGCCTCAAGGGTTAGGAGCGCAATGTCCGACACGTGGTGGCGGGGAGCCGCGATCTACCAGGTCTACCTGCGCAGTTTCGCCGACGGGAACGGCGACGGCGTCGGTGACCTGGCCGGGCTGCGCTCGCGCCTGCCGTACCTCTCCGATCTCGGGATCAACGCGATCTGGCTCAACCCCTGGTATCCCTCGCCGATGGCCGACGGCGGCTACGACGTCGCCGACTACCGTGACGTGGAGCCGGTCTTCGGCACGCTCGAAGAGGCGGAGACGTTCATCGAGGAGGCCCACGCGCTGGGCATCAGGATCATCATCGACGTCGTGCCCAACCACAGCTCCACCGCGAGCGCCTGGTTCCAGGAGGCGCTGAAGGACAGGTCCAAGCGGGACCGCTTCTGGTTCCGCGACGAGCCGAACGACTGGCGCTCCATCTTCGGCGGGCCCGCCTGGACACAGGTCGAGGACGGCCAGTGGTACCTCCACCTGTTCGATCCAGGGCAGCCCGACTTCAACTGGGACAACCCCGACGTGCACCAGGAGTTCCACGACGTGCTGCGCTTCTGGTTCGACAGGGGCGCCGACGGCATCCGCATCGACTCGGCGGCGCTGCTGGTCAAGTCGGCGTCCTCGTTCGAGGACCTCGACGGCGTGCACGACATCTACAGAAGCTGGCGGCGGGTGGCCGACGAGTACGACGAGCGGATCCTCGTCGGCGAGGTGTGGCTGCCCGACCAGGAGCGCTTCGCCCGCTACCTGCGCCCCGACGAGCTGCATACCGCCTTCAACTTCGACTTCCTGGCCTGCCCGTGGGAGCCCGCCGCGCTGCGGGCCAGCATCTCGCTGACCCTGGCCACCCATGCCTCCGTGGGAGCGCCGCCGACGTGGGTGCTGTCCAACCACGACGTCGCCCGCGTGGTCACCAGGTACGGCAGGGCCGACACCTCGTGGGACCACGGCGCCCGCAGGGACGGCGCCCCCTCCGACCTGGAGCTCGGCCACCGCAGGGCCAGGGCGGCCGCGCTGCTGGCGATGGCGCTGCCCGGCGGGGTCTACGTCTACCAGGGCGAGGAGCTCGGGCTGCCCGAGGTCGACGACATCCCTGACCACCTGCGCCAGGACCCCATGTGGACCAGGTCAGGGCACACGGTGCCAGGACGCGACGGGTGCAGGGTGCCGCTGCCGTGGGCGGGCGACGCGCCGCCGTTCGGGTTCGGGCCCGGCACAGGGGAGCCGTGGCTGCCGCAGCCGCCGGAGTGGAAGGAACTGACCGTCGAGGCGCAGGCGGGTGATCCCGGCTCCATGCTGACCCTCTATCGCACCGCCCTCCGCCTGCGCGGGGACAGGTTGGGCGACGGGTCGCTGACCTGGCTCGACCTGGGGCCCGAGGTGTTGGCGTTCACCCGGGACTCGGGGCTGACGTGCGTGGTCAACCTGGGCGCCGAGCCGGTACGGCTGCCGCCGCACGAGGCGGTGCTGCTGCAGAGCGGATCGCTGGTGGACGGCTCGTTGCCGAGTGACACGGCGGTGTGGCTGACGCCGTAGGGCTCTCCTTGGATCGCGACCCCGCCCCGCTCCACGGCCTGCTCCGGGGAGCGCGGCGGGGTTCCATGCGAGCGCGCGGGGCTAGGGTGGGCGGATGGCGAGACTGCCCAGGCGGGCCCCAGGTGAGCTGGACGGCGAGGCGTTGGCGCTGCACGAGAAGATAACCTCGGGCCCTCGCGGCGCGTCGATGACCGACGAGCGGGGCGCCCTGGTCGGCCCCTTCACCGCGATGCTGCTCAGCCCGCCCGTCGGCGACGCCCTCCAGGAGCTCGGCGCGGCGATCCGCTACCGCTCCACCCTGCCGCCGCGCGCCCGTGAGCTGGCCATCCTCACCGTCGCCGCCCACTGGGACAGCGCCTTCGAACGCAGGGCCCACGAGAGCGCGGGCCGCGCCGCGGGGCTCACCGAGGACGAGCTCGCCACCCTCCACAGCGCCGACCCCTTCGAGGCGGCCGTGCTCACCACGACGCGAAGGCTGCTCGAATCCGGCGACCTCACCGACGACGAGTACGCCGCGCTCGACGAGCGGACCCTCTTCGAGCTCACCACCCTCGTCGGCTACTACGCCACCCTGGCCATGCAGCTGCGCGTCTACCGCGTCACCTGAACGCCGTCACCTGACCGCCTTGAGGTTGAGCACCCACAGATCGCGGCCCGCGGAGTCGCTCCAGGCCAGCAGCGTGCCCTGCGCGGTCCTGTCGCCCAGGACGGTGGCCAGGGCGGGCTCGGCGGGGTCGAAGGTGGCCAGCGTGCCGGCCCGCAGATCCTTGATCACCTTGAGGCCGGCCCGCAGCCGCAGCACCACGAACCTGTTCAGGATCGGCCCCTCGGTCGTCGACCCCGGCAGCTCGACGCTCCCCGACCCGTCGGTACGGCGGGCCGTCATCAGCCCCGAGATCGCGTTCCGCTCCACGCACCAGTCGGGCGAACACCGCGCGAGCCCCCGCTCCCTCGTGACGATCTCGCGCGACCTGCCGGTCTCCAGATCGGTCAGCGTGCGCCCGGAGAGGTCGGCGGCCCACGGCCACTCCAGCAGCCTCAGCCCCTCGCGCACCTTCTCCCTTCGTCCCCTGCCCGACAGCGGCAGCCGGTAGATCGCCTTGTCGGTGTTCCAGAGCAGGTAGCCGCCGCCGAGCTGGAAGTGCGTCTGCGAGGGAGCCAGCGCGTCACCCTGCGCCGCCTTCGTCACCAGCCTGGGCCTGCCGCCCTTGACCGGCACCCTCCAGAACCGCGTCTCCAGCGTGTCGTCCTCGCGCAGGCTCAGCGCGCTCCACACGACGAACCGCCCGTCCGTGGCGAACCTGCGGGTCTCGTCGTCACCCGGCAGCTTGGCGAACCTGGTGAGACGGCCGGTGCCGGCGTCGTAGACGTCCAGCCGCACGTCGTCGTAGCCGAGCCGCCGCTGCGCGAGCAGCACCACGCGGCGGTCGTCGATCGCGACGGCGGGCTGGTAGACCAGGCCGTCGGCGGAGCGGGCGGGCAGCATGGAGACCGCGTGGGGCCACACCTCCTGTGCCGCCCTGGCCAGGCCGACCGTGGAGGGCTCGGGGCGCGCGGTGGCCGACAGGGGCGCGGCCGGGGCCGCGATCGTGGGCCTGACCAGCACGGCCACCCCCGCGATCGTGACCAGGGCGAGCCCCGCGACCGCCGCCGAGCGCAGCCGCCTCCTGCCTCTGCGGCGGCGCAGCCGCGCCAGGTCCGACAGCAGGTCGGCGGGTTGAGCCGTGGCCGCGGCGGCGTCGAGGGTCCTGAGAAGGTCGTCCTGGCGAAAGGGGACGGTCTGGTCGCGCACCGTGGACAGGGGCAGGTCGAGGACCTTCGCGATCTCCTCGTTGGACAGCCCGCCGTACGAGCGCAGGATGATCACCGCGCGGGGGAGCGCGGGCAGCTCCTTGAGCTGCCGCCACACCTCGGGGTCGCCGCCGTGGGCGGTGATGTCCGACGCCGGGATGCTCGGCGGACGTCTGCGCCGCCTGGAGCTGACGTACAGGCGGGTCATCGTGGTGCCGATGAAGCTGTCGGCATTGCCGGACTTCGGGCCCTCGAGGCAGGACAGCGCCTCCTTGGCGAGGTCGGCCCCCTCGCGCTGGTCACCGGTGAGCACGACGCCGTAGCGCACGAACCCCATGCCCTTGATGAGGACGAAATCGGTGAAGTCGCCCGGAGGACCCATGCAGCCACCCCCGTGGCCAGCATCTCAGGAGGATTCGCGGATGACCAGTTCGGTCGGCAGGATCACCGGCTCGGCCGAGCCGCCTTCGAACAGCCCGATCAGCAGCCTCGTCATAGCCGCGGCCTGCTCGAAGATGTGGTGGCGGACCGTGGTCAGCGGCGGGTCGGTGTACTTGGCCGCCTCGATGTCGTCGAAGCCGACCACCGCGACGTCGTCCGGCACCCTGCGGCCCGCCTGCCGCAGCGCCTGCAACGCCCCCACGGCCATCAGGTCGTTGGCGCAGAAGACGGCGTCGAGCGCGGGGTCGTCCTCCAGCAGCTGCCGCATCGCGATGGCGCCGGACTCGCGGGTGAAGTCGCCGACCGCGACGATCGAGCGACGGTCGGAGCCGCGCAGCACGTCGCGGTAGCCCGCCAGCCGGTCTATCCCGGCGATCATGTCCTGCGGCCCCGCGATGGTGGCGATCCTGCGCCGCCCCGACTCCACCAGGTGCGTGACGGCCTCAGCCGCCCCTCCGACGTTGTCGTTGTCGACGTAGGGGATGTCTATGGGGACGGCCGGCCTGCCGTACGAGACGACGGGCACCCGCATGCGCGCGATGGCGGCGGGCAGCGGGTCGGCCCCGTGCATCGAGATGAGCATGACCCCGTCGACGTGCCCGCTGGCGATGTAGCGCTCGATCCTGGCCTGGCTCTTGGCCGAGCTGGTCAGCATGAGCACGATCTGCTTGTCGGCCGCCTCCAGCTCGACGCTGGCCGAGCGGATGACGGTGGAGAACATCGGGTCCTCGGAGAACACCCTGGTCGGCGGCTCGGAGAAGACCAGCGCGATGGAGTCGGTGCGCTGGGTGACCAGGCTGCGCGCGGCCGAGTTGGGCACGTAGCCGAGCTCGTCGACGGCCCGCAGCACCGCGTCGCGGATGTCGGGCGCCACCGTGGCCTGCCCGTTGACCACCCGGGAGACCGTGGCACGCGAAACCCCAGCCCTGGCGGCGACAGCCTCCAGCGTGGGGCGCCTCATCCTTTGACGCTTCCGGCCAGGAGCCCTCGGACGAAATACCGCTGCATCGACAGAAAGACCACGAGAGGAATGATGACAGAGACGAACGCCCCAGCGGTCAGGCGCTGCCACTCGTTGCCGCGCGTGCCCGCCATCTGGGCCAGCCGTACGGTCATCGGCGCGCTCTCGGCGGTGCCGCCCGCGAAGATCAGCCCCACCAGCAGGTCGTTCCACACCCACAGGAACTGGAAGATCGCCAAGCTGGCCAGGGCGGGCGCGATCAGCGGCAGCACGATCCTGCGGAAGATCATGCCGTGCGTGGCCCCGTCGGAGCGGGCGGCCTCCATCAGCTCGCCTGGCAGCTCGGACATGAAGTTGTGCAGCAGGAAGATGCTCAGCGGCAGCCCGAAACAGGTGTGGGCGAACCACACCTGGACGAACCTGCCGGTGCCCTCCAGGTTCCAGGCGGGAAGCAGTTGCAGGCCGAAGACCTCGACGCCCTGGGAGAAGAACGACAGCAGCGGCACCAGCGCCATCTGCAGCGGCACCACCTGGAGCGCGAAGACGCCGATGTAGATCCAGTCGCGGCCCCTGAACGGCAGCCAGGCCAGCGCGTAGGCGGCGAACGAGCCGAAGGCCAGCGGGAACAGCACCGAGGGCACGGTGATGACGATCGAGTTGATGAGGAAGCTGGCCAGCTGTCCCGAGGAGGAGGACGCGCCGAACAGCACCTCCTGGTAGTTCTCCAAGGTGAGCTCGGGGGCGGAGAAGAAGGTCCACCAGCCGGTGGACTTGATCTGGTCCTCCTGCCTGAAGGACGACAGCAGCAGGCCGAAGGTCGGCGTCGTCCACAGCAGCGCGATCAGCAGCGCGACAAGGGAGGCCGTCCTGCTGGACAGGCTCGCGCGCACGCTCGTCATCGGACGGCCCTCCTGGTCCTGAGCTGGTAGACGACGACCGGCGTGACCAGGACGAACAGGAAGACCGCCAGCGCGGCGCCCCTGCCGGTCTCGCCGTAGCGGAAGGCCTGGTTGTACATCTCGTTGGCCAGGACGCTCGTGTCGAACTGGCCGCCGGTCATCGTGCGGACGATGTCGAAGAGCTTCAGCATGCCGAACGACTGGGTGACCAGCACGACGATGATCGCCGGCCTGATCGACGGCAACGTCACCCTGAAGAACATCTGCGCCGGACCCGCGCCGTCGAGTTTCGCCGCCTCCACGATGTCGGAGGGGATGCTCTTGATGGCGGCCGACAGCACGACCGTGGCGAAGCCCGCCTGGATCCACACCATCACCACGATCAGGAAGAGCGTGTTGAGCGGCGAGTCGAGCAGCCACTGCCGGGGCTCGCCGCCGAACCACACGACGACCTGGTTGAGCAGGCCGATCTGGTCGGCGCCCTCGGGGCGGTAGGCGTAGACGAACTTCCAGATGATGCCCGCCCCGACGAACGAGATGGCCATCGGCAGGAAGACCAGCGTCTTGGCCAGCGACTCGAACCTGCTGTGGTCCACGATCACCGCGTAGACCAGCCCGATCGCGGTCACCAGCAACGGCACGAGCACGACCCATGCGAGGGTGTTGCGCAGCACGGTGACGGCCTCGGGCTGGGTGAACATCCAGGCGTAGTTGGCCAGGCCGACGAAGTCCGTGCCGTCGCCGCTCATGAACGACAGCAGCGTCGTGCGCACGGCGGGGACGATCAGGCCGATGGTCAGCAGCGTGACGGCGGGAGCGAGCAGGATCGTCGCGTGCAGCCTGGCCCGCTGCCGCATCGGCGTCCGGTCGAGGAGCAGCAGGACGAGGCCGACCACGGCCAGGAAGGCCACGACGCCGATCGCCAGCTGCACGAACTTCGGCGACTCGGCGCTCAGGTCGAAGTCCAGGTCCAAGGATCCTCCTGGTGGTCCTTCCGGGGAGAGACGGTACGGCGGGCGCCGGTGCCCGCCGTACCGCGACGTGTCACGGCGGGGCGGTCAGGACGGGGGCCAGGAGGCGTCGATGTAGTCGAGCACCGTCCTGGTGTCCTTGCCGTTGATCCAGTCCGTCATGCCCTTCCAGAAGGAGCCCGAGCCGACGGCGGCGGGCATCAGGTCGGAGCCGTCGAACCTGAACACGGTGGCGGGGTCCCCGAGCATCTCCATCGACAGCTTGTCGATCGGGTTCTGCGCGTTGGCCAGGTCCACGCCCTTGCGCGCGGAGACGTAGGTGCCCAGCTTCATCCTGGCGTTGGCGTGCTCGGCGGTGGCCAGGTAGCGCTGGAACGCCTTGACCTCGGGCCTGTCGGTGAAGGCGGCGACGAACTCGCCCGCGCCGAGCACGGGCTTGCTGGAGGCGTCCTTGCCCGGCAGGTAGAAGGCGAAGACGTCACCGTCCTGGGCGACCTTCGTGCCCTCGGGCCAGAAGTTGGCGTAGAAGGAGGCCTGGCGGTGCATCGCGCACTTGCCCGTCGTGATCGGCACGCCGCCCTCCTGGAAGGCGGTGCTGGCGATCGACTTGACGGGGCCGTAGCCGCCGTTGACGTACTTGTCGTTCTTGAGGATCGCGCCGACCTTGTCCACGGCGGCGACGACCTTGGGGTCGTTGAACTTCAGCTCGTGCGCGACCCACCTGTCGTACTCCTCGGGGCCGAGCTCGCGCAGGATGACGTCCTCGATCCAGTCGGTGGCCGGCCAGCCGGTGGCCTCGCCCGACTCGATGCCCGCGCACCACGGCTTGAGGCCGCCCGCCGCGATCGTCTCGGTGAGCGTCATCAGCTCGTCCCAGGTCGTCGGGACCTTCCAGCCCTTCTCCTGGAAGGTCTTGGGCGAGTACCAGACGAAGGACTTCACGCTGGCGCCCAGCGGCGCGGCGTAGAAGGCGCCGTCGACGGTGCCGTAGTTCAGCCAGTCCTTGGACCAGCCCTCCTCGGCCAGCGTCTTGACCTCGGCGGGGGCGGGCTTCAGCTTGCCCGCCTTGGCGAAGCGCGCCAGGAGGCCGGGCTGGGGGAAGAAGGCCAGGTCGGGCGGGGTGCCGCCGTCGGAGCGGACCTGGATCTGCGCCTCGAACTCGCCGGTGCCCTCGTAGGTGATCTTCATGCCGGTGCACTTCTCGAACGGCTTCCAGTTCTGCTGGAAGAGGTCGGCCTCGGCGTCACGGATGGGGGAGTAGACGCTGACCTTCTTGCCGTCGTGCTTGCCGTACGCGGAGAAGGCGGCGCAGTCGGCCGGTGTGCTCCCCTCGGCCTCTGGTGCGGTGGAAGTGGAGCCGCAGCCGGTGGCGACCAGTGCCAGACCGACGGCCCCGACGAGTAGTCGGGAGGCAAACGCCATGTGCATCCTCCTAGGCCGTGAGAGCGTTCTCTGAGGATTGTTTGCGCACATAACGAGGTCAATATCTGTGATGTCACGGTTCAAGGGGAGCCCGGGAAAATCACCCGGGCCCCCCTCGCTCACAGACCGTTGCGGCTGATCACGTCCCGGTACCAGAGCGCGCTGTCCTTGAGGGTGCGTGCCTGGGTGGTGTAATCGACGTGGACGACGCCGAACCTACGGCCGTAGCCCTCGGCCCACTCGAAGTTGTCCAGCAGCGACCACACCAGGTAACCGCGCAGGTCGGCGCCCGCCTCGATGGCCTCGTGCGCCGCGCGCAGGTGCCCCTCCAGATAGGCGAGCCTGGCCTCGTCGTGGACCCTGCCGTCCTCCACCACGTCGTCGAAGGCGGCGCCGTTCTCGGTGACCATGAGGCCGACCCGCGGGTAGTCCTGCGACAGCCGTACGAGCAGGCGGGACAGGCCGCTGGGCACGATCGGCCAGCCCATCGCGGTGACGGGAGCCTCGACGGTGGCGAACCGCACGCCCTCGGAGCCTGGCCACGCGGCGTCCGCGGGCAGCCCTGGGCCGTCCTCGACCACGCAGGGGTTGTAGTAGTTGATCCCCACCAGGTCGATCGGGGCGTTGAT
Source organism: Nonomuraea recticatena (assembly GCF_039533245.1). Lineage (NCBI taxonomy): Bacteria > Bacillati > Actinomycetota > Actinomycetes > Streptosporangiales > Streptosporangiaceae > Nonomuraea > Nonomuraea recticatena. The sequence goes on from NZ_BAAATE010000038.1 coordinate 28,588, forward strand.
GATCTCCATGTCGCCGTCGAGGACGTGCGCGGTGCCGCCGTTGCGTTCCGCGGCCTCCAGGACCTCCTCGGGGTAGCGGCCGAGCAGCGCAGGGTCGAGGAACTGGCGCGTCAGCAGCGCGTGGGCGCGGTGCGTGGCCGCCGCGTCGGCCTCCGACACCGCCGCGGAGGGGTCGTTCACCTGGGCGGGTGTCAGCACGGGAGCCGAGTTGACCACCAGCATGATCTGCTCGGCGCCCGCCGAGCGCAGCGCGCTCGCCGCGAGCCCGTGGCCGAGCAGCAGGTGGTGCGCGGCCCTGAGCGCGTCATGGGCGGAGGTACGGCCAGGCGCGTGCACGCCGTTGCCGTAGCCGAGGAAGGCCGAGACCCATGGCTCGTTGAGCGTGGTCCAGTGACTCACCCTGTCGCCGAGGCGGTCGTACATGATGGCGGCGTAGTCGGCGAAGCGGTAGGAGGTGTCGCGGGAGGTCCAGCCCCCCAGGTCCTCGAGCGCCTGGGGCAGGTCCCAGTGATAGAGCGTGACATAGGGTGCGATGCCCGCTTCGAGCAGCGTGTCCACCAGCCTGTCGTAGAAGGCCAGACCCGCCTGGTTGGCCGCCCCCGAGCCGGTGGGCTGGATCCTCGGCCAGGCGACGGAGAACCGGTAGGCGTTCAGGCCCAGGTCCTTCATCAGCGCCACGTCGTCGCGATAGCGGTGGTAATGGTCGCAGGCCACCTCGCCGGTGTCGCCCTCGCGCACCTTGCCGGGCGTGGCGGAGAAGGTGTCCCAGATCGACGGGCCGCGCCCGTCCGCCTTGGCCGCGCCCTCGATCTGGTAGGAGGCGGTCGCCGCGCCCCAGACGAAGTTCTCAGGGAAGACCACGGTCCCCCGCGTCTCCATGGTCGTGATCGTCATCAAAGCTCCTTGAGAGTGGAGATCCCTGCCTTCAGGCGAGGGAGGAAGCGCGGCTCGATGCCGCACCTAATGAACCGAACACCCTGCGCGAGTGTTCACTGATCGTGCACGATGTGAGGCGTGGCGCAGACGGTGAAGCGGGCGTTCAAGTTCCGCTTCTATCCGACCCCTGGGCAGGCTGAGGAGCTTGCCCGGACGTTCGGCTGTGTCCGGCTGGTCTACAACAAAGCGTTGGATGAGCGGACTCGTGCCTTCACCCAGCAGGGTCGTCGTATCTCCTATGCGGAGTCCTCGGCCGCGTTGACGGAGTGGAAGCGTTCGGAGGGGCTGGCGTTTCTCGCGGAGGTGTCGTGTGTGCCCTTGCAGCAGGCGTTGCGGCATCTGCAGGGGGCCTTCGCGAATTTTTTCGCCAGGCGGGCCGGGTATCCGGTGTTCAAGTCGCGTAAGCGGTCGCGGTTGAGCGCTGAGTACACGCGTTCGGCCTTCCGTTGGCGGGATGGGCGGCTCACGCTGGCCAAGATGGACGGCCCGCTGAACATTGTGTGGTCGCGTCCGCTTCCGGAGGGCGCGGAGCCGTCGACCGTCACGGTGTCGAGGGATGCGGCGGGCCGCTGGTTCGTGTCCATTCTGTGCGAGGGCCGGATCCGGCCCCTCGACCCCGTCGAGAACACGGTCGGGGTGGATGCCGGGATCACGGCGCTGGTGACGCTGTCCACCGGGGAGAAGATCATCAACCCGAGGCATGAGCGGACCGCCCGCAGGAAGGTGGCCAGAGCCCAGCGGGGACTGGCACGGAAGGAGAAGGGTTCGGCGAACCGGGCCAAGGCCAGGCTCCGGCTGGCGAGGGCGCACGCGCGTGTCGCCGATCGCAGGAATGATCATCTGCACCAGGTCAGTACCCGGCTTGTTCGCGAGAACCAAGTGATCGCCGTGGAAGACCTGGCCGTCGGCAACCTGGTGAAGAATCGCTCGCTGGCCCGCGCGATCTCGGATGCGGGTTGGCGGGAGTTGCGCCGCATGCTGGAGTACAAGGCCGCCTGGTACGGCCGGCAGCTGGTTGTGATCGACCGGTTCTTCCCGTCCTCGAAGCTGTGTTCCGCCTGTGGGGCGATCCAGCGGTCGATGCCGTTGACCGTGCGGGAGTGGGAGTGCGCGTGCGGCGTGGTCCATGACCGGGACGTGAACGCGGCAAGAAACATCCTCGCCGCCGGGCTGGCGGAGAGGTGAAACGCCTGTGGAGCAGGTGTAAGACCTCAAGAGGGGGCACCTCCTCGGCGGGCGATCGGCGGTGAAGCAGGAACCCTCGCGGGTGACCGTGGGGATCCCTCTCGTTGACGAGGGGGAGGATGTCAACCCTTGACAGCTCCTTGCATGATTCCTCCGATGATCTGCTTGCCGAGGAGGATGAAGACGAGGATCAGCGGCAGGGTCCCCACCGCCGTCCCCGCCAGCCCCAGCACGTAGTCGTTGACATAGCCGCTGGCCAGCGTCGAGAGCGCCACCTGCACCGTCGGGTTCTCCGGGGTCAGGACCACCAGCGGCCAGAAGTAGTCGTTCCACGCCGACATGAACGTCAGCATCCCGAGCACGGCCGCCGCGGGCCTGGCCGTGGGCAGCACCACGTGCCAGAACAGGCGCCAGGTCGTCGCGCCGTCGACCCGCCCCGCCTCCAGGAGCTCGGTGGGCAGCGCCCGCGAGAGGTACTGCGTCATGAAGAACACCCCGAAGGCGTTCACCAGCGCCGGCACCACCAGGGCGTACATCGAGCCCGTCCACTCGATCTTCACCATGAGCATGTAGAGCGGGATGATGCCCAGCTGCGCGGGGACCATCATGGTCGCCACCGTGATGAGCAGCAGGATGTTCTTGCCCCTGAAACTGAGCTTGGCGAAGGCGAACCCCGCCAGGGTCGAGAAGAACATCACCGCCACCGCGATCGACCCCGCCACCAGGAAGGAGTTGAGCAGCGCCATGGCGAAGGGCACCGTGTCGAAGACGCGCGCCACGTTGGCGAAGAAGTTGCCGCCGGGCAGCAGCGGCGGCGGCACCTCGGCCAGCGCCGAGTTGTGCCGCGAGGCCACCACCACGCTGTAGTAGAGCGGGAAGACCGAGAAGAACGCCACCGCCAGCAGCGTGAGATAGGTGAGGCGTCGTCTCACTTGAAGGCACCTCCCATGCGGCGGGTCAGCAGGTAGTTCACCCCGGCGGCCAGCACTACGAACAGGAACATCACCCACGAGGCGGCCGAGGCGTAACCGAAGTCGAACTTGTTGAAGCCCAGGTCGTAGACGTAGAGAGCGAGGGTCTGGAACTGGTGGTCGGGGCCGCCGCTGGTGATGCCGCCCGCGCCGCTGCCCGCGCCGAACAGCAGGGGCTCGGCCAGGATCTGCATCGCGCCGATCGTCGAGACGGTGACCACGAAGACGATGGTCGGCTTGATCATCGGGATGGTGATCTTCCGTAGCTGCGTCAGGTTGGACGCGCCGTCGAGCGTGGCCGCCTCGTACAGCTCCTTGGGCACGGCCTGCATGGCGGCCAGGAAGATCAGCGCGTTGTAGCCCGTCCACCTCCACATGATCATCGTCGAGATGGCCACGTGCGAGGTGGCGGTGCCCTCGGCCCACGCGACACCGTCGATCCCGAACCACGACAGCATCCAGTTGATCAGCCCGTAGTCGCGGCCGAAGAGCTGGCTGAAGATGACCACGACCGCGACCACGCTGGTCACGTTCGGCACCAGCAGCGTGATGCGGAAGAACGTCTGCGCCCGCAGCGGGCGGTTGAGCAGGTGCGCCAGCCAGATCGCCAGCACCAGCTGGGGGACCGTCGAGATGATCCCGATCGAGAAGGTGTTGAACGTGGCGTTCCAGAAGTAGCCGTCACCGAGCAGAGTGGTGAAGTTCTCCGCCCCGATGAAGGTGTGCACGTCGGAGGTGAGCGTCCACTCGTGCAGGCTCACCCAGGCGGTGAAGATCAGCGGGAAGACGCCCAAGGCGCAGAACAGCAGGAAGAAGGGGGCGATGTAGGCGTAGGGCGACAGCTTGAGGTCGAGCGTGTGCCTGACCAGCCGCCGGTGCCTGCGCCTCGCCGTGGCTTGGAGCGTGGCCATGCGGGGTCCTCTGGTGTCATGCGGTACGGCGGAGCGGGCGGCCGCCCCGCCGTACCGGCCGCTACTTGATCTTCTGGACGTCCGAGATGACCTGGGCCCACGCCTCGTCGGGTGTCTGCTTGCCCTGCTCGACGCGGCCGAGGCCGTCGCCGATGGCCACGCGCACGTCGCCCTCCTTGGGGCCGAGGTGCTGCGGCTTGAGGCTGCGCGCCGCGTCGGAGTAGATCTTGCCGATCGGCGCGTCACCGAAGAACGGCTTGGTGAAGCTCTGGATCGACGGGTCGTCGTAGAGCGCGGGGATCGAGGGGAACGTGCCCTCCTCCTTGAACACCCTCGCCTGGTTGTCCTTGGAGGTGAGGAAGTCGATCAGCTCGGCCGCCTCCTTGGGGTGCTTGCCCTGCTTGGGCAGGAGCAGGTGGGAGCCGCCGCTGTTGCCCGAACCGCCGGGGACCTTCGCGATGTCCCACTTGCCCGTGGCGTCCTTGGCCTGCTCCTGGATGTAGCCGGTCATCCAGGCGGGGCAGATGATCGTGGCGAACGAGCCCTTGGCGAAGCCGGTGTTCCACGGCGGGGAGAAGGCGGCGAGCTTGGCCGTCAGGTCGTTCTGGGTGAGCTGGTTGGACAGGTCCCACGCCTTCTTGACCTCGGGGTTGGTGCCCACGACGATCTGGTCCTGCGCGTCGTAGAGGCCGACGGGCGCCTGGTTGACGATCGCGCGGAAGATCTCGCCGGGCGAGTCGACGAACTTGGCGTCCTTGACGCTGCCGGCGAACTTCTTGCCCGTCTCGATGTACTGCTCCCACGTGGGCCAGAGCTCGGCGACCTTCTCGCGGTCGGTCGGCAGCCCCGCCTTCTCGAACAGGTCCTTGCGGTAGCACATGGCCAGGCCGCCGACGTCGGTGCCGAGGCCGAGCAGCTTGGAGCCGTCCTTCGACAGGCCCTGCTGCCACTTCCAGTCGAGGTAGTCGCTCTGGCGCTTGTCCAGGCCGTACTGCTTGAGGTCGTGGAACTTGTCGGCCTGCGCGGTGAACGAGCTGATGTAGCCGACCTCCACGGCCTCGATGTCGGCGGCGCCCGCGTTCGTGGCCAGCCGCTTGACGAGGTTGTTGTGGTGGTCGTTGAACTGCGTGACCCGCTCGACGACCTCCACGTTGGGGTGCGTCTTCTTGTACTCCTCGTACAACGGTTTGAAGCCGAAGTCGCCGAAGAGGGCGATGCTGAGCGTCACCTTCTCCGCGGGCGTGCCTGCGGTGGTGCCACTGGGGGCCTCGCCGCCACAGGCGGCGAGAGCGAGGGCGAGCGCGGACGCGGTGAGCACCGGTACGGCGAGCCGCCCGAAGCGGCGGGCCTGGGAGTACGGCGTGGCCATGGAACCCTCCCTGAGGGCAAGACAGTGATGAGGTAGGTGAGAGAGCGCTCTCTCAGAGAGGTTGCTGGCCGGGCCGCCGCCTGTCAACGGATCGTTTCGGTAACCATGCGAAGAGCGCTCTCTCGCGATTTGCAGCGTTTACCCACGTCACAGCGGCGATTACGCAGCGTTGGGAGCGCTCCCAGAATAAGGGTCCGTTTCCAGAGTGTTACCTGGCATGGGAGAGCGTTCTCTCAGCCGAGTACGCGACCGGCCATCCTCGCGTACATCCTGCCCGGACTCGGCACCACGGGGGAGGTGAGGAAGCCGGGCAGCATCGGCAGATCCACCGCGAAAGGCTCCAGCCGCTCGTACAGCTCGTTGGCGTCCTTCGGCCGGTCCTCCACCGACTTCTCCAGCACGTCCGACAGGACCCTCTCCAGCGCGGAGGGGAGCCCGGGAACCGTCGGAGGGCGCTCCTTGACCTGCTTCTCGAAGACCACGTACTCCGTCGGCCCGGTGAACAGCTGCCGGCCCGTCAGCATCTCGTGCAGCACGCAGCCGAGCGAGTACAGGTCGCTGCGCGGTTCGGCGACGCCGCGCTGGATCTGCTCGGGCGCCATGTAGGCGGGCGTGCCGAGGATCTGCCCGATCCTGGTGAACTGCGAGCCGTCGGTCTCGCGCTGCATCGCCAGCCCGAAGTCGAGCACCTTCAGACTGCCGTCGGGACACAGCATGAGGTTGGTCGGCTTCAGGTCGCGATGGCAGATCTCCAGCGCGTGGGCGGCCGACAGCACCGCGCACGCCTGGGCCGCGATGGCCACCGCCCACGGGGCGGGCAGCGGACCGTGCTCGCTGACCAGGTCGGCGACGGTGACGCCGTCGATGAACTGCATCACCTGGTAGAGGCGCTGCTCGTGGGTGCCGAAGTCGTACAGGACGGGCGCGCCCGGGTGTTCGAGACGCGCCAGGATGCGCGCTTCCCTGATGAACCTGCGCTCGAGTTCCTCGTCGGGGCCCTTGCCAGGGAGGGGGTGGAGCAGCTTGACGGCCACCCTGCGATCGAGATGCCGATCGTGACCCCGGTAGACGGCGCCCATGGCGCCACGGCCCAGGGGGAGGTCGTCGAGCTCATACCGGTCGCCGATGACCATTCGCCCTCCCTGCGCCTCTCGGAAAAAGCTACACCAACCACCCCGGCCCCCGACCATCACGCGGTTCGGGGGCTCGCGGGCACCGCGGCTCCGGGAAGGCATCATCCCTCACCTCCTCCCCGCCCCACCCCCGTCCCCGTCGACCACCCGCCTCGGTGTCCCAGATGCCGGATGGCGCTCGGCGCGCGCCAGGTGAGGTGAAGGGCACGGGAGATCAGCGCTTCAGAGATCGCATCACTCTTCGTGACTACAGTCAGTAAAGTGGCGGTCACCCAAAGGAGGATGACCTTGCCCCCCGGCCTTCCCCATGAGATGCCGCTGGAGATGATCCAGCGGCGTCCCGGATTCGCGTTGGAGCTTCTCGCGCTCGCGACCGACGGCGATCCCACCGGCTACGACGATGTGCGCCTGGAGTCGGTGGACATGAACGTCCGTCTTCCCGTCGAATACCGAGCCGACTCCGTGGTCTCGCTGACCGCGCCCGACGGCGAACGCGTCTTCGTCATCATCGAGATCCAGAACAGGCACATCAAGGAGAAGATCTGGGCCTGGCTCTCCTATGTCGGCTGCCTGATGGGCACACGTAAGTGCCCTGTGATGCTGGTCGTCGTCTGTCCTGACAAGAGCGTCGCCGCCCACTACGACCAGCCCATCCAGATCGAGCACTCCTGCGTCGTCCTGAGGCCGACGGTGGTCGGGCCTGACAAGTTGCCCGTTCTCAGCGAGCCGGAGGACATCGCCGCCTCACCCGAGCTGGCGACGCTCGGCGCCATCGCCCATCCCACTCTTGACACGGCTGTCGCTGTCGCGACCCGGCTCGTCGCTCTTCGTGACGACCGCGGAGCTCACTACTACTCTTATCTGAAGACACACCTTCCCGATTCGATCGGGCCTGTCTTGGAGGAAATCGTGGTCACCACCGTTCCACTGGTCAGTGACTCGTTCACCCGCATCTTCGAGGCCCGGGGCGAGGCTCGGGGCGAGGCTCGGATGCTTCACACGATGCTGGAGGCGCGGGGACTGCACCTGGACGACGAGCAGCGGCGGGTCGTCGACGCTTGTGAGGATCCCGAGCAGCTTCTGCGGTGGGGTGCGCGGGCGGCGACGGCGGGAACCGTGGCCGAGGTGTTCTCGGAGGAAGTCGGGTCGTAGGGGCGGCGGGGGAGCTGCCCGTCACCCCGAGGTCGCCGTGTTCCAACGGAACACGGCGACCGTCTGTAGCGGCTTCGGTTGTCGGCTTGGAGGGTTCATGGTCGCCACCGTGGTGTCGGTCGCCACCGTGGTGCCGGTCGGCGCCGCGGTGGTGCCGGCGGCCCCGAGGGTCAGACGTTGCGGCGGTACTGGCCGCCCGCCTCGAAGAGGGCTTCGGTGATCTGGCCGAGGGAGCACACCCTGGCCGCCTCCATCAGCACCTCGAACGCGTTCTCCTCCGACATCGCCACCTCCCGCAGCCGCCGTAGCGCCGCCGCCGACTCCGAGCGGTGCCTGGCGTGGAAGTCGTGCAGCCGGTCCAGCTGCGAGCGCTTCTCCTCCTCGGTTCCGCGAGCCAGCTCCAACGGCCCGTGGTGCTCCTCCCCGCGAGGGTTGCGGAAGGTGTTCACGCCGATGATGGGCAGGGAGCCGTCGTGCTTGCGGGTCTCGTACAGCATCGACTCATCCTGAATCTTGCCGCGCTGGTAGCCGGTCTCCATCGCGCCCAGTACGCCACCCCGGTCCGACAGGCGCTCGAACTCGCCCAGGACGGCCTCCTCCACCAGGTCCGTCAGCTCGTCGATGATGAACGAGCCCTGCAACGGGTTCTCGTTGCGGGCCAGGCCCCACTCCCTGTTGATGATGAGCTGGATGGCCATCGCCCGCCGTACGGACTCGGCTGAGGGGGTGGTGACGGCCTCGTCGAAGGCGTTGGTGTGCAGGCTGTTGCAGTTGTCGTAGATGGCGATGAGGGCCTGCAGCGTGGTGCGGATGTCGTTGAAGTCCATCTCCTGGGCGTGCAGGGACCGTCCGGAGGTCTGGATGTGGTACTTCAGCTTCTGCGAGCGCTCCGCCGCGCCGTACCTCTCTCTCATGGCGACGGCCCAGATGCGGCGCGCCACGCGGCCGAGCACCGAGTACTCGGGGTCCATGCCGTTGGAGAAGAAGAACGACAGGTTGGGTGCGAAGTCGTCGATGCGCATGCCGCGCGCGAGGTACGCCTCGACGTAGGTGAAGCCGTTGGCCAGCGTGAAGGCCAGCTGGCTGATGGGATTCGCGCCCGCCTCGGCGATGTGGTACCCGGAGATGGACACCGAGTAGAAGTTGCGCACCTGGTTGCGGATGAACCATTCCTGGATGTCGGCCATCATCCGCAGGGAGAACTCCGTGGAGAAGATGCAGGTGTTCTGGCCTTGGTCCTCCTTGAGGATGTCCGCCTGCACGGTGCCGCGCACCGTGGCCAGTGTCCTGGCCCGCAGCTCCTGCTCCTCCTGCGGGGACGGCTCGCGGCCCTGCTCGGCGCGGAAGCGTTCGAGCGCCTGGTCGACGGCTGCGTTGAGGAAGAAGGCCAGGATCGTGGGCGCGGGGCCGTTGATGGTCATCGAGACCGAGGTGTTCGGGGCCGACAGGTCGAAGCCGTCGTAGAGCACCTTCATGTCGTCGAGCGTCGCGATCGATACCCCCGAAGTGCCGACTTTTCCGTAAATGTCGGGACGGAGGTCGGGGTCGTTGCCGTACAACGTCACGGAGTCGAAGGCGGTCGACAGCCTGGTCGCGGGCTGGCCCTCGGACAGCAGCTTGAAGCGGCGGTTGGTGCGGAACGGGTCGCCTTCGCCGGCGAACATCCTGGTCGGGTCCTCGTCGTCCCGCTTGAAGGAGAAGACCCCGGCGGTGAACGGGAAGCGGCCTGGTAGGTTCTCCGAGCGCAGGAAGCGCAGCAGGTCGCCGTGGTCCTCGAAGCGGGGGAGCGCCACGCGGGGGATGCGGTTGCCCGAGAGGGTCTCGCGCCAGAGCGGGGTGTGGATCTCTCTGTCACGCACCTTCACGACCAGCTCGTCGGCGGTGTACTGCGCCTTGATCGCCGGCCACTGCGTCAGCAGCGTCCTGCTCTCCTCGCTCAGCTCCCTCTCGGCCTGCCGGGCCAGCTCCTCCAGCCGCGCGTCGGTCCCCGAGGCGCCCGCGTCGGTCCCCGAGGCGGCCGGACCGGTTTCGGAGGGGAACGCTCCCGTCTCCTGACCCGCCGGACTGGATCCCCAGCCGTCCACTCCTGTTGCTGCCACCTCAGCGGTGTAAGCGGTCGTCGCGCCCGCTCCTGTGGGTTCCGCCGGGTCGTCGGCCGGAGCTCCCGGTGAACGCGGGGTGGGGGCGGGGTTCAGGAGGGCTCGGACAGCGGCGAGCTGCTGACGCCGCCTGGCCACCGCCGCCTGGGCCATCGTCTCGGCGTGGTAGCCGCGCACGGTCTCCGCGATCTCCGCGAGGTAGCGGACCCTGGCGGGCGGCACGACCGCCGCGGTCGTCTGGGAGGTGCGTCCCCGCACCTTCGGCAGCAGCCCGGGACCCGCCGGCATGCCCCGCTCCACCAGCAGGTCACGCAGGTGGTGGTAGAGCGCGGTGACGCCCGCGTCGTTGTAGCGGGCCGCGATCGTGCCGAAGACCGGCATCTCGTCGGGGGAGACCCCGAAGGCCGCCCTGTTGCGCACCATCTGCCTGCGGACGTCGCGCAGCGCGTCCTCGGCGCCCCTGCGCTCGTACTTGTTGATCACCACGGCCTCGGCGAAGTCGAGCATGTCGATCTTCTCCAGCTGCGAGGCCGCGCCGAACTCGGGTGTCATGACGTAGATCGGCACGTCCACGTGCGGGACGATCCCCGCGTCGCCCTGCCCGATGCCGGGGGTCTCGACGACCACGAGGTCGTATCCCGCCGCTCTGCAGGCGGCGATCACGTCGTCGAGGCAGGCGGGCACCTCGCTGGACGCGCCGCGGGTGGCGAGGGAGCGGAAGTAGGTCTGCCCGCCGAGACTGTTCATCCTGATCCGGTCGCCGAGCAGCGCCCCGCCGCCGCGCCGCCTGGTCGGGTCGATGGCGATGACGGCGATGCGCAGCTTATCGTCGTTGTCGACGCGGATCCGCCGCAACAGCTCGTCGGTCAACGACGACTTCCCTGAGCCGCCCGTCCCGGTGATCCCGAGCACGGGCGCTCTGCGTCCGGTGGACACGGGCGCGCCGGCAGGAGCCTCGGCGGCAGGGGTCTGCGCAGGGGCGGGGGCTCCGAGTGCGGGGGGCGTGGGGGAGGCGCCGCGGGCGCGGATGCCCTCCACCAGCTCGGCGGGGGCCCGGCCCGACTCGATGAGGGTGATGGCGCGGGCCAGCGCGGCCTGGTCGCCCGAGACGACGGCCTCGACGGACGGCGCGCCGCCCAGCTCGACGTCGCACTCCTCGATCAGCTTGTTGATCATTCCGGGCAGGCCGAGCCGCTGGCCGTCCTGGGGGGAGAAGATGCGGGCGACGCCACGGGAGTGCAGCAGCTCGATCTCCTCGGGGACGATCACGCCGCCGCCCCCGCCGTACACCCTGATGTGTCCCGCGCCGCGCTCGCGCAGCAGCTCGACGAGGTAGCTGAAGAACTCGACGTGCCCGCCCTGGTACGAGCTGATCGCCACGCCCTGCACGTCCTCCTGGATGGCGGCGGTGACGATCTCCTCGACGGACCGGTTGTGTCCGAGATGGACCACCTCCGCCCCTTGTACCTGCAGAATTCGCCGCATGATGTTGATCGCGGCGTCATGGCCGTCGAACAGCGCTGCGGCGGTCACGAATCGGACGGGATGGACCGGTGCGTGCACGCCAGATCACTCCTTTGTGAGGGGCCTCCCTTCCGAAGATACTAGGACGTCCTACTATTTCCCAGTGGCCGCCTCGTACGGCCTGCGTCGCTTGGCCGTACCCCCCGAAGCGGTGGAGGTGGGCTGGTGCCCGCTTCCGGGGGTACGGCCGGCCTGCGCGAGCTCGGCGGAACGGTCCACCGGGCCACGCAGGCGGTCTCCTTGCCCCTGGCTCGCGCCGCGTCCAGACAGGGGCTCTCGCGGCATGGACTCGGGGGCCCGCGCTCCCGCGACGGCGGGCACGCGGGCCCTGGTCGCGGGGGCCGCGGCGCGTGGGCGGGGCACGCCGGTCATCGAGGGCACGGGAGCGCGGGAGACCGCTGGGCGCCCGGCTCCGGCGGCGCCGGCGGGGCGAGAGTTCCCTGAGACGCCCGTGGCTCGAGGGTGTTTGACGGGTCCCGCTTCCGCAGAGGTCGTGAGGGCGGTTCCGGCCTGGGAGGCGCCGTGGGCCAGCCACGACACGAGCCCTCTGCGGTGACGGCCCGAGCCGCGGGAGCGTCCCGCCACCCTGAACGACACGACCACCGTGGTCAGCACCATCGCCGCCAGCAGCGCCTGTGGCGTGCCGAGCACGTCGAAGGGAGAGCCCTGCTGCTCGACCGTCAGCCCCGGCAGAGCGGCCTGGACCGCGAACGGCTCGGCCGGCTTCTCGGAAGGGCGCACCTCGATCAGCCCTGGACGCTCCTTGACCATGCGCGGCAGCCCGTATCCGACGACCTTCTCGGTGTCGCGCACCTTGCGCTTGAGCCAGACCCTGTCGACGTTCGCCTCGATCGTGTGAATCTTCGATCCGACGACCTTCTCGACGATGCCGACATGGTCGATGCCCTTGTAGCTCTTGCCGCCCTTCCAGTCGTAGAAGACCAAAGCTCCGGGCTCGGGTCGCTGCGACCACGCGCCCTGCTTGATGAACCAGGCCGCGTGCGAGGGCGTCCACGCGAACTGCCCGACGAACTCCTGGACGCCCGCCTTCTGCGCCGCCCAGGAGATGAACATGTCGCACCAGGGCGCGTTGCGGTACTGGGAATCCTCGACCAGATCCGCGTACCACTTGCCGAACTTCGTGTACTGGCCGCCGTTCTCGCGATAGCCGAGCTCAGGGCGTGCCGCCTCCAGTAGTCCTTCAGCGATCGGGTCCAGGACGACTCCTCCCCAGATGACCGGCGACTAACGAGGGACTGTAGTAGCGCCTCGGTTGTCGCGCTCCAGACATCCAGAAAGTGTCTAGATATGAGCCGAAATATTGGCTATGTGGCTGGTGTGGCGCGCTACTACAGGGAGGAGTAGAGGATCTTCCACGTGCCGGCGTAGAGGCAGACGTCGGACGGCCGGGAAGCGCGGCCCTCGCTGCACACCTTGAGCTCGACGAGGGCCACGTTCCTGTCGGTGAACGCGAACGCCCGGGGCGTGCCCCTGGAGCAGTCGAGGTAGCTGCGGTGCTTGAAGGGCACGTTGCCGTCGTTCGTGCGGTAGGAGATGCGGAAGACCGCCCACCCGCAGCCCGGGCCCTTGGTCAGGTCGGTGACCCTGCCCTTGACGGCGACCGTGGAGGTGGCGGGGATGCGCGTCTTGTTCAGGCCCGAGGACGTCAGCGTCCCCTTGGCGACGGCCCTCTTGCCTGGCGCGTACGTGGGTCCCCAGCCCAGCTCCCCGCCGGTCGCGGGCGCGACGGTGTCGGCGGAGGCGGAGGCGGAGGCGGAAGCGGAGGCGACGGTGACGGGGGCCGCCGTCAGCAGTCCGGCGGTGACGGCGATCATGATGGTACGGCTGGCTCTCATCGGATTCCCTTTCTCGTCTGCCGCGAGTGTGGGATCCGGCGCTTGCAACCCGCTGGAGAACCGCCGTACCCGGCTCAGGATCCGACGCCCACCCTGTACATCGAGCTGCTGCTCTCGTCAGGAGGCACCACGTCGGCCACGATGACGGTCACGTTGTCGGGGCCGCCTCCCTCGTTGGCCAGCTCGATCAGCTTGCCGACCGCCGCGTCAGGCTCGGCGTAGGTCGTCAGGATCTCGTGCAGCGTCTCGGGCCCGAGCACGTCGGTCAGCCCGTCGGAGCACAACATGTAGCGGTCGCCCAGCTCCGCCTCGCGCAGCGACATGTCGGGCTCCGACCTGCCCTCGCTGCCCAGCACGCGCAACACCATCGACCGGCGCGGGTGAACCGCCGCCTGGTCCTCCGTGATGCGGCCTTCGTCCACCATCGACTGCACCAACGTGTGATCCTTGGTGATCTGGTAGAGCGCGCCTTCGCGCAGCAAGTAAGCGCGGGAGTCGCCGAGATGGGCCAATGCGAACTTCGTGCCGTCCCACAACATGGCGGTCACGGTCGTGCCCATGCCCCTGCGCGCGGGGTCGATCTCGACCAGCTCCGCCAGCCTGCGCCCCGCCTCGAGCACGGCGGCCTCCAGGGCCGTTTCGAGGTCGGCGCCCGCCTCTGGCAAGCTGGCGTCGAGCTCGCGCAGCACCGCTATCGTGGCGGAGCTGGCAAGCTCGCCGGCCGCGTGGCCGCCCATCCCGTCCGCGATCGCCAGCATGCGGGCGCTCACGTAGCCCGAATCCTCGTTCTGCTCCCTTCGTCGGCCCACGTCCGACCCGGCGGCATAGCGGATGTTGTGCGTCATAGTATGCAGTAAATCATTGGTTGAAACACTTCACAAGCAGATGCGCTGAAGAGTGTTGTGAACTAATGTGGCCCCCATGAGCCACGACCCGACCGTCAACGCCGGCGACATCGCCAGGCTCGCCGGTGTCGGGCGGGCCGCGGTGAGCAACTGGCGCCGCCGCCACGACGACTTCCCCAAACCGGTCGACGGAACCTCCTCGCAACCGTTGTTCGCGTTGCGCGAGGTCGAGGCATGGCTGAGTCGCTATGGGAAGTCCTACCAGGTCTCGCTGGCAGATCGCGCGTGGCAACGCCTGAAAGCTTCCGGAGATCTTCAGCTTGGCCGGCTCGTGGCCGCCGCGGGAGGCTTTCTCGCCTCGCTCGGGGAGCAGGGCGCCGCCGTGTCGAGCGGCGAAGGGAAGGCGCGCACCCTCGAGGAGGGGCACGGGCTCGACGCGGGTCTGACCACTCTGCTGGCCGAGCTGACCGCCGAACGGGGCGCCAGGGCCGCCTACGAGTTCCTCTGCGCCCGCTACCTGGAGGCCCACTCCCGCAAGCTCTCCGTCACGCGCGAGGACGTCGCGGCCCTGATGGTACGGCTGGCCGCCCCGGAAGGCGGCACCGTCCTCGACCCCGCCTGCGGCCTCGCCACGCTCCCGCTGTCCCTGCCCGCGGCCGACGACCCCGCCCAGGGAGACCCCGCAGGAAACCCCGGCGCGGGCGGGGCCGTCAGGGTGCTCGGGCAGGAGGTTGAGGAGACCTCGGCCCGCATCGCCGCCGCCAGGCTCGCCCTGCGCGGCATCGAGGCCGAAATCGTCGCGGGCGACGCGCTCAGGCACGACGCCTTCCCAGGCGTCAGGGCCGACGCCGTCGTCTGCGACCCTCCCTTCAACGAGCGCTCGTGGGGCTACGACGAGCTCAGCGGCGACCCCAGATGGGAGTACGGCCTGCCGCCGAGGGGCGAGTCCGAGCTGGCCTGGGTCCAGCACTGCCTCACCCACGTCAAGCCGGGCGGGCTGGTCGCCATCCTCATGCCGGCCGCCGCCGCCAGCCGCAGGGCGGGCCGCCGCATCAGGGGCAACCTGCTGCGCGCCGGCGCGCTGCGGGCCGTGGTGACGCTCTGGCAGGGCGGCCCCGACCTGTGGCTGCTGCGCAGGCCCGAGAGTGGCGAGCGCCCGCCGTCCGACATTCTGATCATGGACGCCGAAGGCGACCTCGCCAGGGTGGAGCCCGCCCTGAGCGAGGAGGGCCGCCGGGTGCGCATCATCGACCTGCTCGACGACGAGGTCGACCTCAGCCCCGCGCGGCACGCGCCGCGTGGGGGCGCCGACCTCGGCAGGGCCTTCGCCGCCGCGCGCGAACGCTTCCTCGCCGCCTCTGTCGACGCTCCCGACCTGCGGGTCCTCGACCAGCCGCTCGACCAGCCCGCGACCACGATCGGGGAGCTGGTCAAGGCGGGGCTGGTGACGATCCTGCAGGCGCCGCCGAGGATGACGCTCGACGGCGGTGAGGTGCCCGTGCTGACCGCCGACGACGTGGAGCGCGGAGCCGGCGCCTCGGGCGCGACGAATCCCGAGGCCGGTCTGGTCGCGGTCGAGCCCGGCGACGTCGTGGCCACCTACGCCACGGCCAGGGTCATCACGGCGGCAGGCGCGGTTCTGGGGCCTCAGCTCACCCTCTACCGGGCCGACCAGCGCCGCGTGGACCCGCACTTCCTCGCCGGCTTCCTGCGCTCGGCGGGCGCGCGCGTGCCCGCCGGTTCGAGCAGGGTGGACGCCCGCCGTACGCGCCTGCCGAGGTTGTCGCTGGCCGAGCAGCGGGCCTACGGGGAGGCGTTCAGGCGGCTGGCCACGATGGAGGACGCCCTGAGGGAGGCGACCGCCCTGGGAGAGACGCTGATCAGGCTCGGGCACGAGGGCCTGGCCGACGGCCGGCTCCACCCCGAACCCTGATCTACGACAGGATGCCCGGTGCTCGCCACCGTCGCTGGGGTGCCGCTCATGAGGCGCAGGTGTCGTGGGTGGCGTCGAAGCCCTTCAGAGCCTCCGAGTCATCCGCTCGCAGCGCCTTGAGCCCCTTCCAGTCGTCGCCGATCGTCAGGACCAGCCTGGAGGTCGTCGCCCCCGGCACAGGCCGTGCCGTACCGGAGAGAAGGTCGGCGGTGAGGGTGGGCACGCGGCTCGCCCCGTTGGGCGAGTAGTGGACGGTCGTGCGGGGAACCGGCTTGCGGGGCGCGTCGCCGATCTTGGTGATGTGGTAGCCGCGCTGCTCCAGACCGACCGCCACCGTCGTGGCCAGACCGGAGCGGAGCGTGCCGTTGCGCACCTCGACGTTGATCTTCGATCGCGGCGTCTTGGCCTGGCCGCCCTTGATGCCCGCCACGCTCTTGTCCTTGGCCACGATCTGGAACAGGGTCCTGGCCTGCGGCTGCACCCATTCCACGCGGCCGGGGTGGGTGACGGAGTAGTGCCAGGGGGTGGTGATGAAGCGGATCTGGCCTGCGGTCATGCCCTGGGCGCTCGTGGCGAGGTCCTTCATGACGCCGGGGGTGAGCTGAGGATCGGTGGTGACGGCCTTGGTGGCCGCGTCGAGGAAGCCGAGCAGCCTGGCGGGGTCGGTGAGCGTCTCGCCGCTCATCACCTTCTTGAGCATGGAGGAGAGGAACATCTGCTGCCGCTGGATGCGCCCGATGTCGGAGCCGTCGCCCATGCTGTAGCGGGCGCGGACGTAGCCGAGCGCCTGCTCGCCGTTGAGCGACTGGCGTCCGGCGGGCAGGTGCAGCAGCGCCTTGGTGTCGTCGATGCGCTGGGGCAGGCACACGTCCACCCCGCCGACCGCGTCGACCATGCTCTTGAACCCGGTGAAGTCGACCTTCACGAAGTGGTCGATGTGGATGCCGGTCAGCGACTCGATCGTCTTCCACGTGCAGCCGATGCCGCCCGAGTTGAACGACTCGTTGATCATGCCGAGATGCGGCTGCTGCCCCGGCAGCCCGCCCTTGGCGTGGCAGGCGGGCAGCTGGACCAGCGAGTCGCGGGGGAAGCTGATCACCATCGCGCCGTCCCGCTTGGACGACAGGTGGGCCAGCATGATCGTGTCGGTGCGCTCGCCCTCGACGCTGCGGCCGTAGCGGGCGTTCTTGCCGTCACGCTGGTCGGAGCCCACGATCAGCACGTTGAGTGAGGTGGTGGCGACCTTGGGCGGACGGGTGGCGCCCAGGTCGTCGCCGGTCACCTCGATGTGCTTGACGTTGCCCGTCAGTTTCACGTAGACGCCGATCACCACGCCCACCGCCGCCAGCACCACGGTCGCCACGACCGCGGTCACCCGACGCAGCCAGCGACGCGCGCGTGGCCGCGGACCCTGGGCGGGCGCAGGGGAAGGAGGGGCGTCAACGAGCCCGCTGCTCACATGTCACTCCGGATGGGGGGCCCAGTCGAACGTCGCCGAGTGTACTGAGTCACGGTCCGCCCGGCGCGGGGGATTGCGAGCTCAGTGGATAAGATCGTGGCTCTGTTTGCCACACTTTCCTCGCCGGAGGCACTGATGTCCGAAGTCACGTTCAAGGGCAACCCGATCACCGTGGGCGGCACCTTCCTCCAGCCCGGCGACGCGGCTCCCGCGTTCAGCCTCGTCGGCAGCGACCTGTCGGACGTCACGCTCGCCGACTTCGGTGGCAGGACCAAGGTGCTCAACATCTTCCCGAGCGTCGACACCGGCGTCTGCGCCGCCTCGGTGCGCCGCTTCAACGAGGTGGCGGCCGAGCACCCCGACGTGGCCGTGCTGTGCGTCTCCGCGGACCTGCCCTTCGCCCAGAAGCGCTTCTGCGGCGCGGAGGGCCTGGACCAGGTGGTCATGCTGTCGCTGATGCGCGGCAGGGAGTTCCTGTCGGACTACGGCGTGGTCCAGGAGGGCGGCCCGCTGGCCGGTCTCGCGGCCCGCGCGGTGGTGGTCCTCGACGGCGACAACAACGTCGTCCACTCCGAGCTGGTCTCCGAGATCACCCAGGAGCCCGACTACGACAGCGCGCTCAAGGCCCTGAAGTAGGCCGTGCCGTGCCGTCCGACGACACGGGGGCCGAGGCGCGGGTGCCCGCGGAGGTCGCCAGGATCGTCTCCCTCGTTCCCTCCCTGACCGAGTCGGTGGCCGCCACGGGCAAGCTCGTCGGCGCCACCGACTGGTGCACCCATCCCGCGGGTCTCGACGTGGTCAGGGTGCGCGGCACCAAGAACCCCGACCTCGATCGGATCAGGGAGCTGCGCCCCGATGTGGTGCTGGCCAACGAGGAGGAGAACAGGGAGCCCGACCTCCTGGCACTCAGGGAGTCGGGGATCGCGGTCTGGGTGACGCGCATCCGGACGGTCGAGGAGGCGTTCACCTCGCTGGCCAGGATGTTCGAGCTGGCCTGCCGTACGCCCTCGCCCGCGTGGCTGGACCGGGCGAGGGCGGCATGGGACCTGCCCGAGCCCGAGGCGCGCAGGACGGTGGTCGTCCCGATCTGGCGCAGGCCGTGGATGGTGGTGGGACGCGACACCTTCACAGGGGACGTGCTGCGGCGGCTGGGCTTCGACAACCTCTACGCCGGCCACGCGGAGCGCTATCCCAAGATCCCTCTCGCGGAGATCGTGGCGAAGGACCCCGATCTGGTGGTGCTGCCGGACGAGCCCTACGCCTTTCACGCGCAGGACGGTCCCGAGTGTTTCGCCAGGAGCGCGCTGGTGAGCGGCAGGGCG
Source organism: Nonomuraea recticatena (assembly GCF_039533245.1). Classification (NCBI taxonomy): domain Bacteria; kingdom Bacillati; phylum Actinomycetota; class Actinomycetes; order Streptosporangiales; family Streptosporangiaceae; genus Nonomuraea; species Nonomuraea recticatena. Next base: position 47,283 of record NZ_BAAATE010000038.1, read on the forward strand.
CTGACCTGGTACGGGCCTTCGATGGTCGAGGCTCCCTCGCTGTTGAAGGGCTGGCTCGGCGTTTAGCGGGCAGACTGGTGTGATGATCGCCAGGCTCGCGTTCGCTCTGACCGTGATCCCTTTCGGGCTGCTCCTCCACGTCGCCCGCCAGCCGCTCAACGGCCTCGACATGGCCGTCGCGCACGATCTGCACGCCCACGCGGTCGCCAACCCCGCATGGACCCGTCTCATGGCCTTCTGGACCGACGCGCTGGGTCCCGCCACGTGGCGGGTGGTGGTGGTCGGGGTCGCGGCGTGGCTGGCGTGGCGGGGCGCGCCGCTGGCCGCGGGCTGGGCGCTGATCACGACCGTGGCGGGCGGCCTGCTGGGCGAGGGGCTGAAACTCCTGATCGACAGGGCGCGACCGATCTTCCCCGACCCGGTGTCCAGCGCTCCCGGGCTGTCCTTCCCCTCGGGGCACGCGCTGGCCGCCACGCTGGGCGCGGGCGTGCTCGTGCTGCTGGCGAGGCCCGCCCTGCGCGGCAGGCCCCTGCCGACGGCGCTGGCCTGGACGGCCGCCGCCCTCCTCGCGCTCTCGGTCTCCTACACGCGGGTCGCGCTGGGTGTCCACTGGGTCAGCGACGTGGTGGGCGGCATGCTGCTCGGTGTCGCCGTGCTCGCCGTCAGCGTCCTGGCCTTCAAGCCAGTGAGGCGTCGACGCTCGCGGGCGACAGCACGTGCTCTGTCACCATGACGGCGGTGCCGACGATGCCCGCCCTGCCGCCGAGCGTGCTGGTCACGATCTCCAGGTTCCTGGTCGTGAACGGCAGGCTGCGCCGGTAGACGCTCTCCCTGATGCCGGTGAGGTAGTGCTCCCTGGTCTCCGCCATGTCGCCGGCCAGCACCAGCACGCCAGGGTTGAGCAGGCTGACCGCCGTGGCCAGCACCAGGCCGAGCGTGCGGCCCGCCTCCTGGGTGCGCGCGATGGCCTCGGGGTCGCCCGCCTGCACCAGGCGGACGACGTCCTGGCTGGTCTCCTGGCCGAGGTCGACGGCCAGGGCGTGCCCGCTGGCCAGCGAGGCGACGCAGCCCTTCGAGCCGCACGTGCACACGCGGTCGTCGCTCTCGCGCAGCCGTACGTGCCCGATGTTGCCCGCGGCCTCCTCCACGCCCCTGTAGATGCGCCCGTCGAGCACGATGCCCGCGCCGATGCCGGTGGAGACCTTCACCAGCAGCAGCGAGGGCGAGGTGCGGAAGGAGGCCCACCACTCGCCGAGCGCCATCGCCTTCGCGTCGTTCTCGACCAGGATGGGCACGTCGAACCGGTCGCCGAAGGCCGCCTTGATCGGCAGGTCGTCCCAGCCCGGCATGAGGAAGGACCTCAGCACCTTGCCCGAGGTGTGGTCGACCGAGCCGGGCAGGTCGAGGCCGATGCTGCAGACCCGCTCCCGCGGGCTGCCGGTGCGGTCGAGCAGTCGCTCGAAGGCCTCCCGCACCCAGGTCAGGACGGGCTCGGGCCCCCTGTCGATGCGCATCCGGGTGGACTCCTCCGCCAGCGGGCGCGCGGCCAGGTCGGTCAGCGCGACGCGGGCGTGGCTGGCGCCGAGGTCGGCGACGAGCGCCACCTTGCTGGCCGGGTCGATGGCCAGCACCGAGGGAGGGCGCCCGCCCCCTGACGCCCCTCGCTCGGCCTCGTGGATGTAGCCGGCCTCGATCAGCCTGTCGACCCTGTCGGTGATGGTGGACCGGGACAGGCCGGTGTACTCGATCAGCTCTTTGCGGGTACGGCAAGTGCCCTGCCTGATCAACTGGAGGACGTGTCCTGCCGTCAGCATCTCTAGCCCTTCTCAGCGCCTGCCGTGAGGCCCTCCGTCAGCAATCGCTCACTGGCGAAGAACACCACGACGATGGGGAGCGTCAGAACCACCGATCCTGCCATGAGAACGGTCGTCGGGATCTCGATACTGCCCGCCAGTTGCGACAGTCCCAGCGAGACGGTCCAGCTCTCCCTGCGCTCCACGAGGAAGAGCAGGGCGAAGAGGAACTCGTTCCAGGCGATCATGAAGGCGTAGAGACCCGTGGCCATGAGCGCGGGCTTCGACAGCGGCAGCACCACCCGCCAGATCGTCTCCATCCGGCTGCAGCCGTCGATGGCGGCCGCCTCCTCCACGCTCTGCGGCACGGTCTCGAAGTAGTTGCGCAGCATGTAGACCGTCACGGGCACCGTCTGGGCGATGTAGACCAGGATCAGCCCTGGCAGCGACCCGCGCAGCCCGAGCATGGTGAACAGCACGAACAGCGGGATCGCCAGCACGATCGCGGGGAAGAGGTAGACGGCCAGGAACAGGAAGTGCACCTGACGGCGGCCGAAGAAACGCAGCCTGGCCACCGCGTACGCGCCGGGGATCGAGATCAGCAGCGTCACCAGGACCGAGGCGACCGCGACGATCGCGCTGTTGCCCATGAAGGTGACGAAGCCCTGCCTGCCCAGCACGTCCGCGTACGTCGACAGCGTGAAGCTCTGCGGCCACAGCGATCCAGGGTCGAGGATCAGCTCCTGGATGTCGCGGACCGACAGCATCACCATGTAGAGGAAGGGGAACGCGGTGATCACCGTCAGGAACGCGATCACCAGCGGCCTGAGCACCCTGAACAGCGCCCGCTCAAAGCGATCTCTGGTCACGCTCACCTCCGGCGAAGAACCTCAGGTAGACGGCCAGGAACACCACCAGCACCACGGCCAGCACGATCGCCTGCGCCGCCGAGGCACCGATGTCGTCGCGCGCGGTGAGGAAGTTGTAGACCCGCACGCTGACCACCTCCGTGCCGGCGCCGCCTCCCGTCAGCAGGTAGACGTCGTCGAACTTGGTGAAGGTGAACACGAACCTCAGCACCGCCAGCAGCGCGACCACCCGCCAGAGCTGCGGCATGATCACGTAGCGGAAGCGCTGGGTGGGCGTCGCGCCGTCCACCACCGCCGCCTCCTCCAGCTCGCCGGGCAGCGCCTGGAGCCTGGCGAGGATGAACAGGAAGGCGAAAGGGAAGTAGCGCCACGCCTCGAAGGCGATGACCGTGAGCAGCGCCACCGGCACCTGAAGGCCGAGGAAGCTGCCCCTGGCCTGGGTGAGGAAGGCGATCGGCTCGCTCAGCCAGGTGTTGACGATGCCGAACTGGGGGTTCAGCATCACCTCCCACAGGAAGGCGACCGCCACGACAGGGGCGACGTAGGGGATCAGGATGGAGGCTCTCACCAGCGTGCGGCCCTTGAAGGCGCCCCGCAGCGCGAGCGCCGCGACCAGGCCGATGACGATCGAGAGCGCGGTCCCGGCGATCGTGTAGAGGAGCGTGTTGAGGAGCGCGGACCAGAAGCCGGGCTCGGAGATGACGTAGGAGAAGTTCTCCAGCGTGTAGTTGCCGAACAGGCCCGTCCTGCGGATGTTGATCAGCCGGGCGTCCTGGAAGGCGAGCATGATCGCCCACAGCAGGGGAGCGACGACGACCACCAGCGTGATGAGCAGTGTGGGCGAGATGAGGACCAGCCCCGCCCTCGCCTCCTGTTGCTGAAGCGTCCTTCCCCTGCGTGTGAGTCGTCCACCGCCTGCGGTGGTCATTCCCTGATCCCCCGCTTGATCGTCTCGACGTCGGACTTGGCCTGGGTGGCCGCGGCCTGCGGGGTGAGTGAGCCGTCGACGATCGCGCTGAGCGCCTTGGGCACGGGCAGCTCGCCCATCGTGGCGCCGACCAGCTTGCCCTGGCCCTGCGGGATGCCCCACCTGGCGAAGGTGTCGGGGCTCTTGCGCAGCGAGTCGAGGATCTCGGCGGGGTAGACCTCCGACAGCGGCTTCTTGCTGTCGACCCCGGCAGGCAGCGCCGTCCACTTGTCCTCGAAGCCCTTGCGGGTGGGGAACTTGCCCTCGGGGGCCATCCCGATCCACCGCTCGTAGCCCTCGTTCATCATGAACGAGACGAACTGCTGCGCGCCGGAGGTGTTGGCGTCCCTGGTGACCGCCCAGGAGACGATCTCGCCGTACTGCGCGGGCTCGGCGCCCTCGGGGCCCTTCAACGCGGTGACCACGCCGGTGTTCTTGGCCAGCCACTCCTTGTCCTGCCTGCACGCGGGGCAGGAGGGAAGGGCGTCGTTCCGCAGCCCCGCCATCTCGTCGAGGATGAACGACGACCAGATCGTCATCGCCGCCTTGCCCGAGAAGTAGGTCGCCCTGGTGGAGTCGACGTCCTGCTTGCCCTTCACGGAGTACTGCGAGGCCAGCCGCGAGTAGAAGTCGAAGGCCCGCACGCACGGCGGCTGGTCCAGGGGGACGTTGCCCGCGTTGTCGACCAGCTGGCAGCCGTTGGCCAGCGCCACGTGCTCGAAGCTCTGCGCGGTGAAGGAGTCCTTGGGGGCGATGGCCAGCGTGATGCCCGCCACGCCGCCCGTGTTGAGCTTCTTGGCCGCCGCCTCCAGCCGCTCGTAGGTGTCGGGCGGTTCCAGGCCCGCCTTCTCGAACAGGTCCTTGCGGTAGAGGATCAGCTGCGCCCAGCCGTCGCTGGGGACGGCCAGCAGCTTGCCCGAGGCGCTGTCGAGCTCCAGCGCCCTGGCGGAGAAGGTGTCTCGGCCGAGCTGGTCGACGATCTTGCCAGGGGTCTCGGTGTCGAGCAGGTCGTTGGCCTCCAGCTCGCGCACCGCCGCGAGGGGGAGCGCGCCGATGACGTCGGGCAGTTTGCCCGCCGCGGCGGCCGAGGTGACGATCTGGCTGAACTGGTCCTCCGCGACGCCGACCAGGTTGACCTTGATCCCGGTCTTCTTGGTGAAGTCGGCGACGATCTGCTGCTGCACGGCCATCCGGTCGGCGAGGTTCTCCTCGGTCCACACGGTGATCGCGTCGGCGCTCCGCTCTTCCGTCCCACCACCGCACGCTGCCACGGTGATGGCCAGCAACGCGGCGGAGAGGACGGCGGTTACCTTCTGAGGCATGGCACGCTCCTCCAGGGGTGATGTGCCTGGGCGTACCCCTTGAGCAGGGCAAGCAACGCAGAGGGCAATTTCGGGCATCCGTTGAGAAACCCGCATGGCGTGATCTGCCTGGTCAGCCCGCGTATCGCGGATCATGGGAAAGGTTGCTTTCCGGAAGACGCGCGGAATTTTGTTTACGCAATGCCCAGCTAAAGTCGTAGACTTAAGTGTGTTACGGGCGCAACTATCGCATGCCAACATGCGCTAAATCGCTACCTTTTGTTTGATCAAAAAGCGTAAGTGTGGGGAATGCACGTCATCACTATCGAAGAGCCGGGTCTCGTGCGCGTGCGCGCGGAAGAGCCCGGCGACTTGGCGTCCGGCACCGTGCGGGTTCGCACCCTCTACTCGGGCGTCTCGGCGGGCACGGAGCTGACCGCCTACAGGGGGACCAACCCCTACCTCAACCGCAAGTGGGACACCGAGCGACGCCTGTTCGTCGAGGGTCAGAGCCACACCTATCCGCTGAGCGGATGGGGCTACCAGGAAGTCGGCGAGGTCGTCGAGGCCGCTCCCGACGTCAGCGACCCGCCCGTCGGGTCGCTGGTGTGGGGCATCTGGGGCCACCGCGACGAGGCGATCGTGCCCGCGGAGAAGCTGGTGGGTCACATGATCCCGCCGGGCGTCGACCCGCTGGCGGGCGTCTTCGCCAGGGTCGGCGCGATCGCGCTCAACGCCGTCCACGCCGCCGACATCCATCTCGGCGACCAGGTGGCGATCTTCGGGCAGGGCGTGATCGGGCTGCTCGCCACCAGGCTCGCCGTGCTCAACGGCGCCAGGGTGGTCGCCGCCGACGCCCTTCCCGCCCGCCTCGAGCTGGCCAAGCGCTTCGGCGCCGCCGAGGCCTTCGACGTGGGGGCGGGCTCGGTGGCCGAGTTCGTCCGTAAACGCATCGAGGGCGCCGACACCGCGATCGAGCTCAGCGGCAGCCACCAGGGGCTCCACGAGGCGATCAGGACCGTCCGCAAGGGGGGCAGGGTCGTCGCGGCCGGCTTCTACCAGGGCGAGGGCGTCGGGCTGCGGCTGGGAGAGGAGTTCCACCACAACCAGGTGCAGCTCGTCTCCTCGCAGATCGGCGGCGTCGCCTCGTGGATGTCCCACAGGTGGGACGTCGAGCGGCTGCAGCGCACGTTCATGGAGCTCGTCTACCGGGGCGAGGTCGACGCCGAGCGCCTGATCAGCCACGTCATGCCCGTCGAGTCGGCGGCCGAGGCGTTCGACCTGCTCGATCGCCACCCCGCGGACGTACTGCAACTCGTCTTCGCCTTCGACCGGAGCCTTGAGGAAACAACAGGATGAAGCTCGCCGTACAGGAGCAGCTGCTGCCAGGGCGCACGCTGCAGGAGAAGTTCACGTTCGCGGTCGAGGCGGGATTCGACGCGATCGAGCTGCGTGGCAAGGGCGACTTCCACTTCGCCAGCAGGCTGACCGAGCTCAAGCGCGCGCTGGCCGACGGCGTGGTGATGCCGACGGTCTGCGTGGACATGCCGCACTTCATCGGTGACTTCGACCCCGCCAAGCGCAAGGACGCCATCCAGCAGCTGCGCTCGCAGCTCACGGTGATCGCCGAGCTGGGCGGCATCGGCGTGATGACGCCTGCCTCATGGGGGCAGTTCTCGCGCAGGCTGCCGCCGTTCGAGCCGCCGCGCGGCCCCGACGACGACCGCGAGGTGCTGGCCGAGGCGCTCGGCACGCTGGGCGAGCACGCGCAGCGCAACGGCGTGAAGATCATGCTCGAGCCGCTCAACCGCTACGAGAACCACATGGTCAACACTCTGGCCGAGGCGGTGTCCTACTGCGCCATGGACTCCATCAGGGTCGTCGGCGACACCTATCACATGAACATCGAGGAGGACGACCCCTGCCGCTCGCTGGTGGAGGCCGGGCCGTACCTCGCGCACATGCAGATCAGCGAGTCCAACCGCAACCAGCCGGGGACGGGCCACCTGGACTGGGCGGCGCAGCTGGCCACCCTGGACGCCATCGGCTACGACGGCTACCTCGCCCTCGAGTGCCGGCTGCGCGGTGAACCCGAGATCGTCCTGCCGCAGACCGCGGCCTTCATCAGGAAGTTCATATGATCGCGCGTGAAGCCGTGCGTGTCCTGGTCGCCAACTGGGACGGTAGCTACACCGTCCCGTCCAGGCGGCTCTACCCCCACCAATGGAGCTGGGACTCCGCCTTCATCGCCATCGGCAACGCGCGATGGTCGCCGCGCAGGGCCCGCATCGAGCTGCTGTCGCTGTTCGGCGCCCAGTGGCGCGACGGCAGGGTGCCGCACATCGTCTTCAACCCCGATGTGCCCGAGGGCGCCTACTTCCCAGGACCCGAGTTCTGGGAGGCGCGCGCCCCCTCGGGCAGCGCGACCTCCGGCATCGTGCAGCCGCCCGTGCACGCCATGGCCGCATGGCAGGTCCACCTGGCCGAGCCGGACCCTGCCTTCCTGCGCCGCATCTACCCGCGCCTGGTCGCCCAGCAGCAGTTCCTCCGTACGGCGAGGCAGTCGCCCGAGGGCCTGATGTCGATCGTGCACCCGTGGGAGTCGGGCATGGACAACAGCCCCGCGTGGGACATCCCCCTCGCGGCGGTCGTCGCGGGCCCGATGGGCGTGCGCCGCCGCGACCTGGCCCACGTCAGCCCCGACGAGCGGCCCACCGACCGCGACTACGAGCGCTACACCGCCCTCGCCCGCGCCTACCGCGACACCGGCTACCGCAGGGCGGGCGCGTTCGCGGTGGAGGACCCGCTGTTCAACGCCGCGTACGGCGCCGCCGAGTCGGCCCTGGCGAAGATAGCCTCCGCTGTCGGCCTCGACCCCGCCCCGCACCACGCCGAGGCCGCCAGGATCACCGCCGCGATGGTCGAGCACCTCTACGACGACGGCCTCTTCCACGGTCGCGACGCCGGCAGCGGCATCCTGCTGCGCTCCAGCAGCGCGGCGGGCCTCGTGCCGCTGATCCTGCCCGACCTGCCCCGCGAGATCGTCAACGCGCTGATCGGCACCGCGCTCGACCGCTTCGAGATCAAGCGAGGGCTGCTGCCCAGCTTCGCCCCCGGCACCGCCGAGTTCGACCCCGCCCGTTACTGGCGCGGGCCCAGCTGGATCAACCTCACCTGGCTGGTCTGGCAGGGCCTGAGGCACCGCAGGCCCGATCTCGCGGAGCTGCTGGCCGACGGCATGGTCAGGGCGGTCACGACCTCGGGGTTCAGGGAGTACTTCGACCCCTTCACCCTCGAAGGCCACGGCTGCCGCGACTTCAGCTGGTCGGCCGCGCTAGTCCTCGACCTCCTGTGCCAGCACGGCCTGGACGGCGTGCCTTCGTCCCTCCGCGAGGTCGGCGAGGAGCTTGGGAGCGTCGTCGAAACGCACGAGGTCGGTGACCACGTGCCGGCGTAGGTCCCGGCGATCGTGGAGCAGCTCGATCGTCTCGTGAGAGAGCCGCTCCCTGTCCCAAGCGTGGGCGAGGCCGCGCGGCACCCTGCCGATCTGGGCGCACCTGATCGACAGCCCGTTGTGGTGGAACTCCTCGCCCAGGCGCACCTCGTCGGCGCCGCTGGGGTAGAAGGCCAGGTCGATCACCGTGCCCTGGGGCCTGAGCAGCTTCAGCGCCAGGGCGAGGTAGCGGGCCTGCCCCCTGCACTGGAACACCACGTCCGCGCCGCGGTCGCCTGGAGCGTGGCGCCAGCGCTCCTTGAGCGTGACGGCCGGATCCTCCTGCACGGTCTTCGCGCCGAGCGCCTCGGCGATGCGGAGCCTTTCGGCGGTCTCGTCCACGACGACGACCTCCGCCGCGCCGTGCCTGAGGGCGAAGCTGGCGGTCAGCAGGCCGACCACGCCCGCGCCCGTGACGGCCACGCGCCGCCCCCTCACCCCGTCGCCCAGACCGTGGACGGCGGGCCCGTGCAGGTCGGCGGCGGCGTGCAGCAGGCCGTTGGCGCAGATCGGGCCCATGTGGGCGACGTAGATGCCGAGCAGCGGGTCGAGGTCGTCGGGAAGTTCGACGAAGCGGTCCTTGAGCGGGTCGGCGACGTAGCCCGTGCGGTGACCGTAGGCCATCGCCAGCAGTGTCCCCTCACGGACGGCGGCGGTCCTGGTCTCGGTGACCATGCCGACCTGCATGTAGCCGATGCCGCGCACCGGGTACTCCATCGACGGCACGCCCTCGGTGAACAGGCCGAGCGCTGAGTCCCACGAGGAGTGCAGGTAGGGGTTGGTGCCCTTCACGTAGGTCAGCTCGGTGCCCGCCGAGACGCCGCTGTAGACGGTCTCGACCCTGAACGTCCCAGGTTCGAGGGTGGGGCTCTTCTCCTCGACGAAGGTGATCTCGCCGGGCGCCTCGATGCTCAGGGTGCGGATGTCATCCATACGGGGCCTCCCTCCACAGCCGAACGCGCGACCGCGTGGGCCAGCCGGTGGGTGCGCAGCGCCTCCTCGTACGGCACGCGCACGTCACTCGCCCTGCCCTGGACGGCGTTGACGAACTCCCTGTCCACGCGCGTCTTGGCCTGGCCAGGATCCTCCATGATGCTCGACCCGTCGGCGGCGAGACGCGTTTCGCTCAGATCCAGCGAGATTCCGTCGGCGCACAGCTCCAGCCCGATCCTGTTCTTGCCCGGCAGCAGGCAGGTGGCCGCGAGCAGTCCCGCCGCCCCGTTGGAGAACCGCAGCACCGCCGCGGTCGCCTTGGCGATCTCCCCGTCCTTCTCGGCCGCGGGCACGGTGTGCGCCATCGTCACCTCGCCGACCAGGACCCTCGCCAGGTCGAGCACGTGCACGGCCTGTTCGAGCACCTGGCCGCCGGACATCTCAGGGTTGGTCCACCACGGGACCGGCGGGATCTTGTCCAGCCAGTAGCCCATCGCGAGCTGTACCGGCCGGTCGGCCAGCAGCTCGCGGGCCCGGTCGAGGATGTCGAGGTAGCGCCAGTGGTGCCCGACCGCCGACGGCAGCCCCCTGCGCTTGATCTCCGCGGCTATCTTCTCGGCCGTGGCGAGGTCCAGGGAGAGCGGTTTTTCCACAAATATCGGTAGATCGCACTCCAGGGCGTCAAGCTCTGGCGTACCGTGCGCAAAAGGAGGGACGCATACATAAACCGCATCCAGTCCGCCGGCAGCCAGGAGGTCGGCATGGTCGCCGTAGGCGGGGGAGCCATGCCGTGAGGCCAGAGCCTCGGCCTTGTGGGGATCGGTGTCGGCGATTCCAGCAATCGTCACGTCGGAGAAGCTGGAGAGAACGTCAGCGTGGCGCGCGGCGACATTTCCGGCGCCGATGAGGCCGATACGGGTGAATGGAGTCACGGTTCGGCATATGCCTCATCTGCGGTCGAGCAAACAATGATGTTCGAATCGCTATAACCAGGGCAGAGCTGCCTTCCCGGCGAACTCCTTCAGATCGGGGCAGACTGCATGGAAACGAATACCAGTACCGCCGCCGACTGGCCGCTCGACGCGCTCCGCCTGGCCAAGGGCACGACCACGGTCAGTGTGGTCCTGCCGGCGCGGGACGAGGAGCGCACAGTGGGCGCGATCGTCTCGACGATCCGCAGGGATCTGGCAGAGCTGGTCGACGAGGTCCTGGTCGTCGACTCGCGTTCCACCGACGCCACGGCCGCCCGAGCGGCCGAGGCTGGAGCCCGCGTCGTCCGTCAGGACGACGTGCTTCCCGAACTCCCACCGCTGTCGGGCAAGGGCGAGGCCCTCTGGAAGGGCCTGGCCGCCAGCCACGGCGATGTGGTCGTCTACATAGATTCCGACCTGCGCAACTTCGGAGCCCACTTCGTCTCCGGGCTGCTCGGGCCACTACTCACCGATCCGCGCATCCAGTTCGTGAAGGGCGCCTACGAGCGGCCCCTGCGAGGACGGCGCGGCGAGGGCGGAAGGGTCACCGAGCTGGTCGCCAGACCGCTGCTCAACCTCTTCTGGCCCGAGCTGGCCGGATTCGTGCAACCGCTCGGCGGCGAGTACGCGGGCAGGCGCTCGGCGCTCGAGAGCGTGCCGTACGTCACCGAGTACGGGGTCGAGTTCGGCCTCCTCGTCGACCTGCTGGAGAAGGTCGGCCTGGACGCCATGGCCCAGGTGGACCTCGGCAGCCGCGAGCACTCCCACCAGAGCACCGCCGCGCTCGGCAGGATGTCCGGGCAGATCATGCTCACCGCCTGGTCACGCCTGGAACGCCAGGGCAGGATCGTCGCCTCCGAGCCGCCCGCGACCCTGCTACGCCAGTTCAACCCCGACACGTGCACCAACGTGTCCGTCGCCGAGCGGCCTCCGCTCGCGTCCTTGAACGCCGTCATGGAGGAGGACGTGGCATGAAGATCCTCATGAACGCGGGACCGTGGCTTCCCGTCCCGCCCGACGGCTACGGCGGTATCGAGAACGTCGTGGCCACGCTGATCCCGCCGCTGCGCGCCCGCGGAGTCAAGGTCGTGCTCGCCTCCGTGGGCTCGAGCTCGATCGAGGTGGACGAGCTGATCACGGCCTTCCCCGACGGGCAGTTCGGGCATCTGCAGAAGCCGTACAACCAGGTGATGGGCCTGGCCCACGCCCATCAGGCGCGGGTGATCGAGGAGCTGCGCAGCCGCGACGACATCGACCTGGTGCACGACCATCTGGAGGTCGTCGGGCCCGCCATGCTGTCGGCCTTCGGCGGGCCGCCGGTCCTGCACACGCTCCACTGGGACCTGCGCAAGCACGCGAGCTTCTACGGCAGCTTCCCGCCCGGCATCTCCGTCAACGGCGTGTCGGCCTCGCAGCTGGCCCGCGCCCCCTCGGCGCTGCAGGCCGCCTCCCTGGGCCCGGTCCATCTGGCCACGCCGCTGGCAGGACAGCCCTCCGAGGGCGGGCGGGGCGAGCACGTGATCGTCATGGGCCGGATCTGCGGGCTGAAGGGCCAGCACCTGGCCGCGAGGGTCTGCCAGAAGCTCGGCCTGCCTCTCGTGCTGGCGGGGCCGGTCAGCGGCATGGACACCCCTGCCGAGCTCGAGGCCGTTCTGCAGGATCCCGAGCATCCGCTGCACGGCCATCCCGACGTGCGCTACTTCCACGACCAGCTCGCCCCCTACCTCGACGGCGACCTGGTGCGCTGGATCGGTGGCGTCGGCGGCCCCTCCCGAGACGCGCTGTACGCCTCGGCGCGGGCCGCGCTCTTCCCCATCCAGTGGGACGAGCCGGGCGGCACGGCCGTGGTCGAGGCCATGGCGCTCGGGGTGCCGCCGGTCGGTCTGCGCCGAGGCTGCCTGCCCGAGCTCATCGACCACGGCCGCACGGGCTGGCTGGCCGACACGGAGGAACAGCTGGCCGAGCTGCTCCTGCGCGTGGAGGAGATCGATCCCGAGGAGTGCCGCCGCGAGGCGGAGCAGCGCTTCTCTCCCTCGGTGATGGCCGACCGCTACCTCGAGGTGTACGGCAGGGCCATCACTCGCGGGCTCCGATCGCCTCGCCGGGGGGCTGCCTGAGGACGAACCTGGCGGGCAGCGCGGTGGCGGCCAGCGCGAGGAGGGCCGCCGCCGCGACCACCGCCAGATAGGCGAGCGGCGGGACCGAAGGCGTCGCCGAGCCGGTCATCCCCGTGCTGAAGGCGGAGAGCGTGACCAGCGAGACGGCGGTTCCGAGCACGGCGGCGACCAGCACGGCCGTCGCGGTCTCCAGGCGCAGCATGCGCAGCACCTGGCGCCTGGTGGTGCCCACCAGGCGCAGCAGCGCCAGCTCGCGGGCGCGGCCCACCGTGGACATCGCCAGGGTGTTGACCACCGCGATCGCGCAGAAGGCGACGATCAGTCCCATCGCGACGTAGTTGACCGCCGCGTTGGACATCGCGACCTCGGCCGGGTACTCCACCCGGGCGCCGCCCGCCGCCCGCTCCAGCGCGGCCCGCTCGCCGCCCGCCACCAGGAGGGTGCCGCGCGGGTCGTCCACGTGCGCGGCCACGAGCGTGTGGTGAAGGGTGAGGTCGCCGAAGGCGAGGCCACGGGTGTAGACGGCGGCGACCTTGAGCGAGGCGGGGGTGCCGTCGCCGAGCGTGAGCGTGAGCGGGGAGCCCACGCCGACGCCCAGACGCTCGGCCGCCGTCGAGCTGACCGCGACCGAACTCTCGCCGAAGCCCCGCAGGGAGCCCGCGCTCACGCCCAGGTCCATGGTCTGGTCGAGCCCTTCGGGGGTGACGGCCTGCGCGCCGTACCTCTCCAGGTCGATCCTGACCGAGGTACGCAGCACGTCGGTCGTGGCGCGGACGCCCCGCACCTTCCGGACGGCCGCGGGCGCGTCGGAGCCGAGCACGTGGTCGGCCCTGATGCCCGCCGCCGCCTGGTCGGTGGCGGCCTGGCCCATCGTGGTCTGGACGAACAGGATGGTGCACGTCATCGCGATCATCAGGCTGAGCGGGGTGATGACGGCGGCCATGCGGGCGGAGTTCGCGCGCAGGTTGGCGGCGGCCAGATAGCCGCCTGCCCCGGGTGCGCGCACCGGCAGCGCCATGACCAGCCTGGCGAGCGCCGGGCCGAGCACCGCCACCGCGATCGTCCAGACCAGCGCGGTGAGCATCGTGACGGGGCTGGAGGCCGCCTCGGTGTTCAGGTTCGACAGCACGATCGTGAGGACCACGGCGCCCGCCACGATCAGCGCCCCCGCCAGCAGGCGCGCCCATGGCAGCCGCGCCCCCGGCATGGCGGCCTCGCCGAGCGCCTCGACGGGCCGGATCCTGGCCGTACGGCGGGCGCTGACGCGGGCGGCGGTCCACGCGGCCGCCACCGTGGCCAGGAGCGCCGCGGCCACGGGGAACGGGCTCACGACGAGCCCGAGGTTGCCGGGCATCGCGCCGAGCGCGACGAACCGCGAACGCAGCCAGAAGCCGAGGAGGATGCCCAGCAGCGACCCCGGCAGGCCCGCAGCCAGGCTGACCAGCAACGCCTCGCCGCCCAGCAGCTTGCGGATCTGCCTGGGCGTGGCGGCCACCGCCCGCAGCATGGCCAGCTCGCGCTGACGCTGCTGGACCGACAGCGCGAACGTGCCGACCACGACCAGGATCGCGACCAGGAGCGAGGTGCCGCCGAGCGCGCCGCCCAGGCTGATCAGCATCACCCGCGCCTTCTCCGCGCCGAGGAACTCGACCGTGCCGCGCTCGTCGCCCGTGTAGACGACGGCGCCCTTGACACTGACGTTCACGGCGGGGAAGACGCCGATGGCGCTGACCTGGCCAGGCCTGCCGGCCAGTCGCCTGGCCTCACGGGTGCTGAAGAAGATCGTGTCCTGGCTGGGCAGGGCCTGCGCGGTGACGCCGACGACCCGGTAGACGCGCGAGCCCACCGTGAGCGAGCGGCCCGCGAACCGCGCGTCGACCACCACCTCGTCGGCGGCCTCAGGGGCACGGCCCGAGGCCAGGGTGAAGGGGGTGAGCGCGGCAGACTCCCATCCGTGGCCGAGCGCGGAGCCGACGGGGAAGGTCACCTCGCTGACCACCTTCTCCACTCCCCGCGCCGTGGCCAGCTCGGCGGCCACGGAGGCGGGGATCCAGCGCCGCTCCGACAGCGCCTTGGCCTTGGTCTTGACCTTCTCTCCTTCACCGACCGTGCTGCGGACGAACTGGTCACCCGCCACGATCACCGGCGCGCCGGCGTACCGCTCGGGCGCGACCCCGCCGCGCAACCCGGTCTCAAGCAGCAGTCCGCACGCCGTCACCAGCGCCGCCGCGCACAGCAGGGCCACGAACGCGCCGGCGAAGCCCGCCTTGCGGTGCCGCAGCGTACTCAACGCGAAGGAGATCATCAGTTCCACGCCCCCAGCCTGGTCATCCGCTCGGCCACCTTCTCGGCGGTCGGGGCGGCCATCGAGTCCACGATCCGGCCGTCGGCCAGGAAGAGCACGGTGTCGGCGTAGGAGGCGGCCACCGGGTCGTGCGTGACCATCACCACGGTCTGGCCCAGCGAGGAGACGACCTCGCGCAGCAGGACCAGCACGTCGCGGGCGGTCATCGTGTCGAGCGCGCCGGTCGGCTCGTCGCCGAAGACCACCTCGGGCCTGGTCACCAGCGCCCTGGCGATCGCCACCCGCTGCTGCTGCCCGCCGGACAGCTGGGCGGGGCGGTGTCCCGTGCGGCCGTCGAGGCCGACCCTGCCGACGATCTCGGCCAGCCACGCGCCGTCCACCTTCGCGCCGGCCAGGCGCAGCGGCAGGGTGATGTTCTCGAGCACCGTCAGCGCCGACACCAGGTTGAACGCCTGGAAGACGAAGCCGACCCTGCGCCTGCGCAGCTCGGTGAGCGCGCTCTCGTTCATCCCTGCCAGCTCCGTGCCGCCGAGCCTCACCGAGCCGGAGGACGGCACGTCCAGACCCGCCGAGCAGTGCAGGAACGTGCTCTTGCCCGATCCCGAGGGGCCCATCACCGCCGTGAAGCTCCCGCGAGGGATGCCCACCGACATCTCACGAAGGGCGGCCACCGCGCTCTGCCCCCTGCCGTAGATCTTGCTCACCGACTCCAACCGCACCACGTCTGTCATGACTCCAAGCCTGCTGAACTGCGGCTTCACCGACCAGAGACGCGATCACCCATCGACCATGACGTCATCATGATCCGGACACTGGTAGACATATGCCTGTGATTCGCGTGCTGCTGGCGGAGGACCAGCACGTCATCAGGGGCGCTCTCGTCGCGCTGCTCGGCCTCGAACAGGACCTCGAGGTCGTGGCCGCCGTGGAGTCCGGCGACCAGGTCGTGGCCGCCGCGCTGGCGCACCGGCCCGACGTCGCGGTGCTCGACATCGACATGCCGGGCGCGATCGACGGCCTCGAGGCGGCAGGCCGGCTGCGCACCAGCCTGCCACGCTGCCGCACGCTCATGCTGACCGCGTACGGCAAGCCGGGACATCTGCGGCGCGCGCTCGACGCCCAGGTCGACGGGTTCGTGCTGAAGACCGTGCCGCCCGAGGAGCTGGCGGCGGCGATCCGCAAGGTGGCGGCGGGGGAGCGGGTGCTCGACCCCTCGCTGGCGGTCACGGCGTGGGACCTGGCGGACAACCCGCTCACCCCCAGGGAGGCGGACGTGCTGCGCATGGCCGCCGACGGCGCGGAGGCCACCGAGATCGCCACCAGGCTCTTCCTGAGCGCGGGCACCGTGCGCAACTACCTCACGGCGATCGTCGCCAAGCTCAACGCCCGCAACCGCACCGACGCCGCCCGCATCGCCCGCGAGGCGGGCTGGATCTAGCGGGCCGCCCAGGTCAGGACCGGCGCCTCGGCGGTCAACTCGAACCAGTCCTCGCCTCGCGTGGTGGTGAGAGCGCCCCGCAGCGCGGTCAGGCGCGTGGTCAGGTTGCCGATGCCCGCCGAGCCGTGGCGGACCTCGGCCGAGCCCACGCCGTCGTTGCGCACGCGCAGCCGCACCACGCCGTCCACCCGGGTGGTCGTGACCGTGCAGTGGCGCGCCGAGCTGTGGCGCAGCACGTTGGTGACCGACTCCCTGAGCACCGTGCTCAGCACGGTCTCGACCTGCTCGCCGAGCTCCCCGTGGCCGAGGTCGAGCGTGACGGAGATGCCCGCCGCCGCCAGCACCGAACGTGCCGAGTCGGCCTCCGTGCCCAGCGACATCGAGGGGCCCTCTCCTGAGACCGCCTGCAGATCCCGCTCCGCGCGCTCGACCATCGCCTGCACCTCCTCGAGTCGCGCCCTCGCGCCCTCGGGGTCGAGCCTGCGCGCCAGTTCGCAGGTGAGCAGGATCGCCGCGAGGTTGTGGCCGAGCAGGTCGTGCAGGTCACGGGCGGCCCGCAGGCGCTCCTCGACCACCGCCGAGCGGGCCAGGGCCTGGCGCGCCTCCATCAGCTCCTTGACCAGCTGGGCCAGCCGCGCCAGCCCGTAGACGACCAGGCCGGTGACCAGCGTGCTGACCGTGTAGTTGACGGTCACGGGCACGGGCAGCTCCAGCAGGACACCCGTCCAGGCCACGCTGGCCAGCACCAGACCGACCAGGGGCAGCGCCACCTTCCACGAGAAGGTGAGCAGGACAGGTCCCGCCAGGAACCCCGCCACACCGAGCCAGGACGTGCCGAGGAGCGGCAGCGGCGCGTAGGTGAGCGCGGTCATCACGGCGAGGGCGACCATGTGGCGGCCCCTGACCGAGCGCAGCTGCATGACGCAGATCAGGGCGAGGAGCGCGGCGGAGCCCCACACGTGTTCGGCGAGCAGCAGGCCCTTCAGCGAGAAGCCGGCCAGCACGGCGGCGAGCAGGGCGAGCGAGAGCGCGTAGGCGCCGTCGCGCTCCGGGACAGGGCGGGTGCCGGGGAGTGTGGCCTCGACCGTCAGCCTGCCGTCCGCGCCCATGGACGTGGTCAACGTGCCGCCCGCCTCCTCGACCCGCACGGGCAGCTCGCCCATGAACTGCGACTCGGCGGTGCGGGCTCCGTCGTCGGTCACGCGCAGCCGTACGACGCCCTCTTCCTCGACGGTCTCGATCAGGCAGGTGGTCGCGGCGCGGCGCCGTACGACCTCGGTCACCGCCTCGCGCAGGACGGCCGCCAGCAGCGCGCCCGCGGGGCCCAGCGGCTCGTGGTGGCCGACCCTGGCCTCCGCGCCGATCTCCGCCGCGGCCAGCATCGCCCTGGCGGTCGTGATCTCGGGCGTCAGCGACATCGCCCGGTAGCCGGCGGCGGCGGCGCGGGCGTCGGCCAGGGCGCGCCTGGCGGTGTCGACATCGGGTCTGCCCGCCCGCGCGCTGTCCGCGATCACGGCCAGCGCCCTGCCCAGGCCCTCGTTCAGCTCGGCGGCGATGCACAGGCGCTCCTCGGCGACGGAGGTCATCGCCAGGGCGAGCCTGGTGGCGTGGACCTCGTCGACCCGCTCGGTCAGGCGGGTGAGGCCGTAGACGACCAGCGCGATCAGTACCGCGCTGATCGCCGAATCGGCGGGGCCGAGGAGCGCGGCGCTGACCCCGGCCACAGGCGCGAGCGGCCACAGCCGGGTCAGCAGCAGCGAACCGCCCACGAAGCCGAGAATCCCGACCGAGGTGCCCATGGTGAACACCGAGGTGTAGGCGGCCACCGCGACGACGAGCGGCAGCCACCACCGGCGGCGGACGACGAAGGCGGCCTGCGCGGCGAACACCACCAGGGCCAGTGGCGAGCCCGCCACCACGTAGACGCCGGCGAACCCGCCGAGAACGACGAAGGTGATCAAGCGGGCTCTCTGCGGCACTCCCGCAGCTTAGGAGAAGCCCCTGGGCAGCACGGCGACGGGGCACGAGGAGGCGCGCAACACCTTCATCGCGACCTCGCCGAGGAAGACTCTGTGCGGCTGGGCGTCCTCGCTGGCGGCGCACACCAGCAGCTCGCCTGGCGGCCACTCCACGCCGGCCAGCGCCGCCGACACGTCGTGGCCCTCCGCGGTCTCGGCCTCCGCCTCGATGCCGGTGCTCTCCCACGCCAGCCGTACGGCCAGCGCCAGGTCGTCGCGGAGCCTGCCGCTGTCCTCGGTGCGCAGGTCGAGGGTGATGAGGCGCATGGGCACGCCCAGCCGGAGCGCCGCCTGGGCCACCCGCTCGACCGCCTCGTCGGCCTGCGGCCTGCGCACGTAGGCCAGCGTCAGCCTGGTCGGCGCGCCGACCGGCTCGTAGCCCAACGGGGCGATCATGACCGCCTCGGGCGACAGGTGCAGCAGGTGGTCGGCGGTGCTGCCGATGGCGATGCGCCCACGCGGCCCGCCAGGAGGGGAGCCGACCACGATCAGATCGGCCCTGATCCTGCTGGCCAGCACCGACAGGCCCCGCCCCGAACCGCGGCTCTCGAAGGCGAGGTACTGCGCGGGAACCTCGCCCAGATGCTCGGCCGCGTGCGCCAGATTGGCCTGCGCCTGGACGGCCTGTCCGGCGCTCTCCTGAGGGTGGATCGTGGCCACTGTCAGCTCGCCGCCGGTGACCCCCGTGATGGCGGCCCCGAGTGCGAGAGCGTCACGTCCACCCGAGTCGTGCGTGTATCCGACGACGACGTGCTCTCCGATCACGCTGCGCCCTTACCCCATCTGACCTGGGAATATTCATGATTCGTCAGGGGTTGTACGTTGAGGGATCCATGGAGAAGGTGAGGACGACGAAGATCACGCTGGACACCCGTTTCAATGACGCCTTCGGCCCCGTCACCCTGCGCGAGGCGGTCCGCAGGATGAAGGCTCATGAGATGGCCTGCACGGTCGAGCCCGAACTGCTCGAAGGCAAGGCGAACGTCTTCTGCGACTGCGTCGAGCGCGGGTTCACCCCGCTCCGCGGCGAGATCATGGCGGCCTACTACGTGGCCGAACGCGACGCCACGCTCGACGCGTTCGACAGAGGGCTGATCACCGAGGGCGAGCTGCTGCAGAAACGCATCGACCTCGACCGGCAGGTGCTCGGCCACCTGTCCCATTCCTGACTTTCGTCAAGGTCGGGCAACCGGCCGAAAGGCCGAAGTCAAGGTCGGCCAGTCGACCGAAAGGGCGACGCAGCGGGTATCGCTCTTCCCTAGGGTTCATGTTCATCGATCTTTCACCGATTGGACATGACACGAGATGTACGGGGACATCGTCGCCTTCGCGATGAGCATGCCGGAGTGGGTGCACGCCCTCGCCGAGATCGGCACCGACGCGGGACTGCTGCTGTTCGCGGCGCTCTTCGCGATGGCGTTCTGGCGGGCCAGGGCGGCGCCCGACCGCGACCTGGCCCTCACCTTGGCAGGGCCTTTCGCGGTCGTGGCCGCCTACGTGCTCAGCGAGATGGTCAAGCTGCTCATCAAGGAGGAGCGGCCGTGCAGGGGCGGGATCGCCACCATCGCGGCCTGCCCACCGGTCGGTGACTGGTCCTTTCCCAGCAACCACGCCGTGATCGCGGCCGCCTCCGCGGGTGCGCTGACCCTGGTGTGGCGGCGGCTGGCCTGGCTGGTGCTGCCCTTGGCCGCGCTGATGGCGTTCTCGCGCGTGTTCGTCGGTGTGCACTACCCGCACGACGTGGCGATCGGCTACCTGTTCGGTGTCACCATGGCGCCCCTGCTCGCGCTGCTGACCGTCGGCGCCTTCACCCCTTTGGTACGGCGAACGCGTCAGTGGCTGCCACCAGCCTGGCGAGAGTCCCAGGCTCGGTGAAGGCGTGCCCCGCGTCGTCCACGATGTGGAACTCCGCCTCGGGCCAGGCCCTGTGCAGGTCCCAGGCGGTGGCCATCGGGGTGCAGGCGTCGTAGCGGCCCTGCACGATGACCGCGGGGATGTGCCTGATCCTGTCGACGTCTCGGATGAGCTGCCCCGGCTCGAAGAAGCCGCCGTTGACGAAGTAGTGGTTCTCGATCCTGGCGAAGGAGACGGCCTTGCCCTCCTCGCCGTACTCGGCCACGTGCTCGGGATCGGGGTAGAGCGTGATGGTGGCCGCCTCCCACTGCGCCCAGGCGCGGGCGGCGGCCACCCGCACCCGGTCGTCCTTGCTCTCGAGCCTCCTGGCGAAGGCGGCGATCAGGTCGCCGCGCTCCTCCTCGGGGATGGGCGCGAGGTAGGACTCCCACAGGTCGGGGAAGAGGAACGAGGCGCCCTCCTGGTAGAACCAGCGCAGCTCGGCGGGCCTGAGCGTGAAGATGCCGCGAAGGACCAGCTCGGTGATCCTGTCGGGGTGGGTCTGGGCGTAGGCCAGGGCGAGCGCGCTGCCCCACGAACCGCCGAAGACCTGCCAGGTGTCGATGCCGAGGTGCTCGCGCAGCAGCTCCATGTCCCTGACCAGGTGCCAGGTGGTGTTGGCCTTCAGCGACACCAGGGGATCGCCGGCGTGGGGCCTGCTGCGCCCGCAGTTGCGCTGGTCGAACAGGACGATCCGGTACGCCGAGGGGTCCCACTGGCGCCGGTGCTTGGCGGAGCAGCCGCTGCCGGGCCCTCCGTGCAGCATGACCGCGGGCTTGCCGTCGGGGTTGCCGCAGACCTCCCAGTAGATCTGGTTGCCGTCGCCGACGTCGAGCATGCCGTGCTCGTAGGGCTCGATGGGTGGATAGAGGCTCATGGGATCCTGTCTTACCTGAACCGGTCGGTGGCGGCGACCAGCTCGGCGGCCACGGCGGGTTCGCCGCCCGAGTGCCCCGCGCCCTCCACGATCCTGAAGTCGGCCTCGGGCCAGGCCCTGTGCAGGTCCCAGGCGGTGGCGATGGGGGTGGCCAGGTCGTAGCGGCCCTGCACGATGACGGCGGGGATGTGCCTGATCCTGCCGACGTCGCGGATGAGCTGCCCCTCCTCGAGGAAGCCGCGGTTGACGACGTAGTGGCTCTCGATCAGGGCGAAGGACAGGGCGAACTCGTCGTCCATCGGGCTCAGGTCGGGGATCAGGTTGCAGATCACCATCTCCCAGCGCGCCCACGCCCTGGCCGCGGCCAGCCGTACGGACGGGTCGGGGTCGGCGAAGCGGCGGCGGTAGTCGGCGATCACGTCGCCCTCGACCCCCTCGGTGAAGCGCTCCCAGTGGTCGGGAAGCAGGTCACGGGCGCGCTCCCACCGCAGCTCGGACTCCCGCATGGTGAAGATGCCGCGCAGGATCAGCTCGGTGACCCGGTGAGGATGGGTCTGCGCGTAGGCGAGCGCCAGCGTGCTGCCCCACGAACCGCCGAAGACCTGCCAGGTGTCGATGCCGAGGTGCTCGCGCAGCAGCTCCATGTCCTGGACGAGGTGCCAGGTGGTGTTGTGCTCGAGCGAGACGCCCTCCGCGCGCACGTGCGGCGTGCTCCTGCCGCAGTTGCGCTGGTCGAACAGGACGATGCGATAGGCGTCGGGGTCGAACAGCTGCCGGTGGACGGGCATGAGCCCGCCTCCGGGGCCGCCGTGCAGGAAGACGGCGGGCTTGCCGCCGGGGTTCCCGCAGACCTCCCAGTAGATCTCGTTGCGGTCGCCGACGTCGAGCATCCCCGAGGCGTGCGGCTCGATGGGCGGGTAGATCTCCATCTCTCGATCATGCAGGGCGGGCGCGCCTAGCGTGCGCTCCAGTGGAAGCGCTCGAGGAAGCCCCGCTCGCCGATGGCGTACTCGTGGAAGGCCCTGCGCACCTCCTCGAGGGCGGGCACCATCGTGCTGCGGATCGTGCCCTCCTTGTACTCCAGCTCGTAGCCCGGCGAGACCTGGATGAAGTGACGGCCGAAGGTCACCAGGACGGCGAAGGGGTTCTGCGGCGACAGCGTGCCGAGCACGTCGTGCACCAGCGCCAGGTCGGGGTTGGTCACCAGCATGCCGTCGCCGGTGTGAAGCTGGGTCTCGGGGTCGACGCCGAGCGGGGCCAGGTTGTGCACCAGGTGGCGCTGCGGGTCGTAGCAGACCAGGCCGTAGTGGCGGGCCAGGGCGAAGACGCGGTTGGAGACCTCGTCGAGGTCGTCGGGCTCCATGACGATCAGCGCGTGCTCGGGGAAGAGCCTGGCGTGGCCGGGCACCTCCTTGGCCAGCGCGGCCACCTCGGGGACCACCGTGTCGGCCGGCGGCGTGCCCTGGGCCAGGCTGTAGGTCTGCGCGGCCTGCTCCCTGGTGATCGGTTCGTTCTCGCGCCAGACCATCAACTCCATGCTCATGCCCCCTATCTTGCCGTGCGGCAGGCGGGCGAGTGACACCATGGCTACGATATGTGCTTGAGCAGTCACCAATCGTGAGGAATGCCGGTGCGAGGGTCGATCCGAGACAGCCGGGCGCTCGCCAAGCCGTACCGCGACCTGGTCTGGCTCGCCTACCTGACGCTGCCGGCGTGGACGGGTGAGCACCGCAGGGTGGTGCTCGCCCACCGGCTGGCGGCGGCCGCGCTCTCCCGCCATCAGGACGAGGACCCCGTACGGCTGCGCGCCCTGCTGCTGCGTTCGGCGCTGCGCGCGAGACCGCGCCCGTGGACGGGCCTGCTGGCCGCCGTGGAGATCGTGCCCGCCGTGACCCGTAGTGGCGACATCGGCTTCACCCGGGCGCTGGAGGCCGTGCCGGCCCCCGCCCGCGCCGCCTACGCGCTGCTCAGGCTGGAGGAACGCGCGGCCGAGGAGGTCGCCCAGGTGCTGGCGGGCGCGGGGGTGCCCGACCCCGCGGGCGCCCTGGCGGCCCTGGCCGAGATGGAGGAGCGGTTCGGCGCCACGGCCACCCTGCACAGACCCGCCGCCGATCCCTGCCTGGCCAGGCTCTACGGCAGGCTCGACGTCGAGGCGCCGCGCAGGCTGCTGGCGGCTCTGGTGTTCTGCGCCGTGGCGGTGGTCGCCGTCGTGCCGTGGCTGGGCTCCGGCCGTCCGAGCTCGGCCGCCGCACCGGCCGCCGCTCCCGAGACGGCCGCGCCCGGCGCCTGGCGCACCACGACCTCACTCGACCTCGCCACCTGGCCTCCGCGCGGCGACCTCCTGTCCGACCGGGCGCTGATCGGCAGGGCGATACGCGCGTGGGGGCGCCGCCATCCTCAGCTCCTCTACGCCGGGCGCCTCGGCGCCACCGCCGTCGTTCTCCTCAGACGGTCCTCGCAGGTGGCGCGCTACCTCGAGACGAAGGGCAAGCCCACGCTCGAGGTCCTTCCCGAGCCCGGCGGCTCAAGCCCGCTGAAGCTCACCGCCACCCCCAGGGGCAGCCGCTACCTGCTCCCGCCGTGGGTGACCGAGGCCGCCATGGCGCCCTTCGACGGCGGATGGCGCACGTCGGCGATCGCCGACGGGGTGATCGGGCCGGTTCCCGTGCTGCGCGAGGACGGATGCTGGCGCGGTCCGCTGGTCAGGCTGCGCGCGCCCGAGGTGCCGCCCGGCCTGCCGTACACGATGGTCGACCTGGGGCGGCTCGCGCCCGCGAGGGTCAGTTATCGGGGCGAGGGGTCGCTGGCGAGCGCGTGGCGGCGGCTCGGCTGCGCCCTTCCCCGCCCGGTCAGCGAGGTGCGCGAGGCCTCGGCGTGGGCCTTCCGCTCCGTGCGGCTGCCCGAGGGCGCGCGCGGACAGTGGTTCTGCGTCAGGCTGACCGACCCCTCGGGAGCGGGCGCGGTCCAGGCGGTCCTGCTGGCCACCTCGGGCGGGCGCACCACCGCCACCCGCACCGGCGTGACCCACGGGACATGGGACTGCAGCCGCCTGGCCCCCGACATCGCCGCCAGCGTGTGGTGGAGCGCCCCCTCGGGCCGCCACTACCGTGTCTCCGCCGCCAGCGCGGGCGTCACGGTCGACGGCGACACGGCCACGAACGCCGACGGCGCGGCCGTCACGGTGCTGCGCTGATCAGACCTGCGGCTTCTCGTCCTCCGGCACCAGCTCCACCGTGCAGTGGGCGCACCTCCTGGCCTCGATCGGGATGTCGCTGAGGCACTCGGGACACTGCTTCGTCGTGGCGGCCCTGTCCCTCTCGAAGAGGCTGATCAACTTGGTCATCGGCGTCACGACCAGCCAGTAGACGACCGCCGCGATGATCAGGAAGCTGATCAGGTGGTTGAGGAAGTGGCCGTACTTGAACTCGCTGCCGTTGATCGTGAAGGAGTACTGCGCGAAGTCGGGGTTCTTGCCGCCGGTCACCGCGCCGATGAGGGGCGTGATGAGGTCGGCGACGAGCGCCTGGACGAGTCCGCTGAAGGTGGCCCCGACGATCACCGCGACGGCTAACTCGACGATGTTGCCCCTGAGGAGAAACTGCTTGAATCCACCCATGGCGCTGGCACATTGCCGGGGGAGCGGACGGCAAACCTGGATGCCGCCGGATCGACCCCGTTGGTGCAGAGCCGGAACCACCCCCGACCAGCTGGAAGCCGGACGCCAGGTGATCGCGGCGGCCTGCTGGGCGAGCGAGGTGGTCGTGCTGCCCATCCGCGTCACGGACACCGCGTGCTTCTGGAGGTGGTGTGTAACCGATACGGGGTTATCCAAAGGCGAGAATTGGGCATCTAGGCAGCCGCTGCCTCCTGGGTGAACATGGGGCCAGAGCGCAAGGGAGCCTAGATGATCGAAGTCTGGCCGGGAGACCCCTACCCTCTCGGGGCGACCTACGACGGCGCGGGCACGAATTTCGCGCTCTTCAGCGAGGTCGCCCACAAGGTCGAGCTCTGTCTGTTCGACGACGACCAGGTCGAGACCAGGGTTCCGCTCACCGAGGTGGAGGGGTTCGTCTGGCACGGCTACCTGCCGCGCGTCGGCCCCGGCCAGCGGTACGGCTACCGCGTCCACGGCCCCTTCGACCCGGCCAGGGGACAGCGCTGCAACCCCGCCAAGCTCCTGCTCGACCCGTACGCCAAGGCGATCGAGGGCGCCATCACGTGGGACAAGTCCCTGTACGACCGTGACCGCCCGAAGCCGAAGGACACCGCCCCCTTCGTCCAGCGCTCCATCGTCATCAACCCGTTCTTCGGGTGGGGCCACGACAGGCCGCCCGCCACGCCGTACCACGAGACGGTGATCTACGAGGCGCACGTGCGCGGGCTGACGATGGCGCACCCGAAGATCCCCGAGCGGATCCGCGGCACCTACGCGGCGCTCGGCCACCCCGAGATCATCGACCATCTCACCAAGCTCGGCGTGACCGCGCTGGAGCTGATGCCGGTCCACCAGTTCGTCACCGACCAGCACCTGGAGGAGCGGGGGCTGAGCAACTACTGGGGCTACAACACCAGCGGCTTCTTCGCCCCGCACAACCGCTACTCCAGCCAGGGGCAGCGCGGCGGCCAGGTGCTGGAGTTCAAGGCCATGGTCAAGAGCCTGCACGAGGCGAACATCGAGGTCATCCTCGACGTGGTCTACAACCACACGGCCGAGGGCAACCACATGGGCCCGACGCTCGGGTTCAAGGGCATCGACAACGCCACCTACTACCGCCTGGTGGACGGCGACCCGCGCTACTACATGGACACCACAGGCACCGGCAACAGCCTGTTCATGCGCTCGCCCCAGGTCCTGCAGATGATCATGGACTCGCTGCGTTACTGGGTCACCGAGATGCACGTGGACGGCTTCCGCTTCGACCTGGCCGCCACGCTCGCCCGCGAGCTGCACGCCGTGGACCGGCTTTCGGCCTTCTTCGACCTCGTGCAGCAGGACCCCGTGCTCTCGCAGGTCAAGCTGATCGCCGAGCCGTGGGACGTCGGCCCCGGCGGCTACCAGGTGGGCAACTTCCCCGCCAGGTGGACCGAGTGGAACGGCAAGTACCGCGACACGATCAGGGACCTGTGGCGGGGCGAGCCCGCCACGCTGCCCGAGTTCGGCTCGCGCTTCACCGGCTCGGGCGACCTCTACCAGAACGACAGCCGCCGCCCCGCCGCCTCCATCAACTTCGTCACCTGCCACGACGGTTTCACCCTGCACGACCTGGTCTCCTACAACGAGAAGCACAACGAGGCCAACGGCGAGGGCAACAGGGACGGCACCGACGACAACCGCTCATGGGACGCCGGCACCGAGGCGCTGCGCGAGCAGCAGAAGCGCAACTTCCTGACCACGCTCTTCCTGTCGCAGGGCGTGCCGATGCTCTCCCACGGCGACGAGATCGGCCGTACCCAGAAGGGCAACAACAACGGGTACTGCCAGGACAACGAGGTCACCTGGGTCGACTGGTCGGACGTGCGGCACAACTGGCTGCTGCTGGAATTCACCCAGCGCCTGGCCAAGCTGCGCCGCGAGCACCCGGTGTTCAGGCGCAGGCGCTTCTCCTACGACATGGCCTGGCTGACTCCGTCGGGAGAGGTGATGACCGACGCCGACTGGAACGTCGGCTACGCCAGGTCGCTGACGATCTTCCTCAACGGGAAGGCGATCACCGAACCAGACAGAAGGGGCAGACCCATCGTCGATGACTCCTTTCTCGTGCTGCTCAACGCCCACCACGACATCATCGAGTTCACGATCCCGAAGGACTACGGCGAGATGTGGCTGACCGAGATCGACACCGCGATGCCGATCATGCTGGACAGCAGGATCCTGAGAGCGGGGGACGACCTGCAGGTGCCGGGACGCTCGATGCGGGTGTTGCGCGGTGTCTAGGCCCGTCTCGACCTACCGGGTCCAGCTGACGCCCGACTTCGGCTTCGCCGAGGTGGCGAAGATCGCCCCCTACCTTCGCGACCTCGGTGTCAGCCACGTCTACCTCTCGCCCGTGCTGCAGGCGGTGCCCGGCTCGCTGCACGGCTACGACGTCGTCGACCACTCCAGGATCAGGCAGGAGTTCGGCGGCGCCCAGGGCTTCCGCGAGATGGCAGGGGTGCTGGCCGCGCACGATCTGGCCGTCGTGGTGGACATCGTGCCCAACCACATGAACACCGCCAACGCGCAGTTCCTGTCCGTGCTCGAGCAGGGCGCGGCCTCGCCGTACGCGGACTGGTTCGACATCGAGTGGCGCGAGGGCAAGGTGATCGTCCACCGCTTCGCCGACGACCTGCCGCAGTCGGAGCACTACACCGTGGTCGACTGGCGGGAGGGCCCCGGCTACCGGCGCTTCTTCGACGTCTCGTCGCTGATCGGGCTGCGCGTGGAGGACCCGGCGGTGTTCTTCGCGACGCACGAGGTCATCTTCTGGCTGCTGGACGAGGGCCTGGTCGAGGGGTTGCGGATCGACCATCCCGACGGACTGGCCGACCCCCGCCGCTACCTCGACATGCTCAGGGACAGGAGCGGCGGCGTCTGGACGGTGGTGGAGAAGATCCTCATCGGCGACGAGCGGCTGCCTGACGACTGGGCCTGCGACGGCACCACCGGTTACGACGTGCTCAACAGGGTCAACGGGCTGTTCGTCGACCCGGAGGGCAGGCAGCCGCTGGTGGAGCTGTTCACCGCGATGACGGGGCAGGACGCCGACTACCACGCCGTGATGGCCAGGTCCAAGCGCGACGTCATCGACCTGTTCTTCCGCTCCGAGGTGGAGCGCCTGGCCCGCGTCGCGGGCGCCTCCGTCCAGGACCTCGTCGACCTGCTGGTGGAGATGCCGGTCTACCGGGCCTACGTCACGCCGGGCGAGCCGGTGGATCCCGTGGCGCGCCGGATCGTGGAGTCGGCCGCGCCGAACCCCGAGACCGCGCGGGCCGTCCTGTACGGCTCGCCCGAGGCGGTCGTCCGCTTCCAGCAGACCTGCGGCCCGGTGATGGCCAAGGGCGTGGAGGACACCGCGCTCTACCGCTGGTACCCCCTGGCCTGCCTGAACGAGGTGGGCGGCGAGCCCGACCGCTTCGGCCTGTCCGTGGAGGACTTCCACGACTTCTGCGCCGGGATGCGGCCCTTCACGATGACCACGCTGTCCACCCACGACACCAAGCGCTCGGAGGACGTGCGCGCCCGCCTCCAGGTGCTGTCGGAGCTGCCCGGTGAGTGGGCCGAGGCGGTGCGCGGCTGGTCGCAGCAGGTGTCCTTCGACCCGCACCTCGACTACCTGGCCTGGCAGACACTCATGGCCGCGTGGCCGATCTCCGCCGAGCGCTTCACCGACTACCTGCTCAAGGCCGCGCGCGAGGCCAAGACGGCCACCTCGTGGATCGCCCAGGACCACGCCTACGAGGAGGGCCTGCGCGCCTTCGCCGCCAAGGCCGTCGAGCTGCCGATCGGCGACTTCACCGCCCTCGTCGACCGCCACGCCGTCGTCAACTCGCTCGGCCAGAAGCTGGTCCAGCTCATGATGCCGGGCGTGCCCGACGTCTACCAGGGCAACGAGCGGACGGACTTCTCGCTGGTCGACCCCGACAACCGGCGGCCCGTCTCCTTCCCCTGCGCCCCGAACTCGGCGTGGGACGAGGCCAAGCTCCAGGTCACGACCCAGGCGCTCAGGCTCAGGCGCAGGCTGGGACCCGAAGCGCCGTACGAGCCGATGGCCGCCGAGGGGGAGGCCGCCGAGCACGCGATCGCCTTCGGCAGGGGGCGCGCGGTCGCCGTGGCGACCCGCCTGCCCGTACGGCTGGCGGCCCGCGGCGGCTGGGGCGCCACCTCGCTCACCCTGCCGCCCGGCAGCTGGCGCGACCTGCTCACCGGAGGCCTGTACAGCGGCCGCACCCCCCTGGCACACCTGCTCAGCCGCCACCCCGTCGCACTCCTGGAGAGACATGATCTTTGAGGTCTGGGCGCCCCGAGCGACCTCCATCGAGCTCTCGCTGCCGGACAGCCGGCGGCCACTGCGACGCAGGGACAACGGCTGGTGGTCGGTCGAAGCGCCCGAGGCCGGACACGGCACCGACTACCGCTACTTCGTCGACGGGGAGGGCCCGTATCCCGACCCCCGCTCCCGCAGGCAGCCCGAGGGCATCTTCGGGCCCAGCCGCGTCTACGACCACGCCCGCTTCACCTGGAGCGACCACGAGTGGAAGGGGCGCGACCTGCGCGGCTCGATCATCTACGAGCTGCACGTGGGCGCCTTCACGGCGGAGGGCACCTTCACCGCGGCGCTGGACAGGCTCGACCACCTGGTGGAGCTGGGCGTCGACTTCGTGGAGCTCATGCCGGTCGCGCCGGTGCCCGGCGGGCGCAACTGGGGCTACGACGGCGTCGACCTCTACGCGGTCAACGAGACCTACGGCGGGCCTGACGGGCTCAAGGAGCTGGTCGACGGCTGCCACAGGGCGGGCCTGGGCGTCATCCTCGATGTCGTCTACAACCACCTCGGCCCTTCGGGCAACTTCCTCCACCCCTTCGGCCCGTACTTCGCGGGCTACGCGGGCAGTTTCTGGGGCGAGGCGGTGAACCTCGACGGACCCGACTCCGACGAGGTCAGGCGCTACTTCATCGACAACGCCGTGCAGTGGCTGCGCGACTACCACATCGACGGGCTGCGGCTCGACGCCGTCCACGCCCTGCACGACCGCCGCGCCGTCCACCTGCTGGCCGAGCTGGCCGCCGAGGTGGACGCGCTGGCCTGCTCGGTGGGCCGCCCGCTGACGCTGATCGCCGAGTCGGACCTCAACGACCCCCGCATGATCACCCCGCTGGAGGCGGGGGGCCTCGGCATGACCGCGCAGTGGAACGACGACGTGCATCACGCGCTCCACACGGCCGTGTCGGGGGAGCGGCACGGCTACTACGCCGACTTCGCCTCGATGGAGGCGCTGGCCAAGGCGCTGACCCACGGCTTCGTCCACGACGGAGGCTACTCCAGCTTCCGTGGGCGCTCGCACGGGGCCCCCGCCCGCGGTGTTCCCGGCTACCGCCTGGTCTGCTGCCTGCAGAACCACGACCAGGTGGGCAACAGGCCCGCGGGCGACAGGCTGCCGCTGACCGCGCTGAAGCTGGGCGCGGGGCTCCTGCTGACCTCGCCGTTCACGCCCATGCTGTTCATGGGCGAGGAGTGGGGCGCGCGCACGCCGTTCCCGTTCTTCACCGACCACGTCGAGCCGGCGCTGCGCGAGGGGGAGGCCGAGCGCAGGGCCCGCGAGTTCGAGGGCTTCGGCTACGACTGGATCGCGCCCGACCCCTCGGCCGAGGACACCTTCCTGCGCGCCAAGCTCGAATGGAGCGAGCTCAAGGACGAGGAGCACTGGTCGCTGCTGTGCTGGTACCGCGATCTGATCGCGCTGCGCAAGGCCATGCCCGAGCTCACCGATCCCCGTCTCGACCGGGTGCGGGTCGAGTTCGACGAGGCGTCGAGATGGCTCATGGTCCACCGGTCGTCACTCTCCGTGATGGTAAATTTTTGTCCGGATTCTGTGACGTTGACCGTTCCGTTGGGGGGTCTTCTCCTGGCCTCTGACGAGGGTGTTACCGCAGGTAGGGACTGGGTGCGGCTGCCCGGTCAGACCCTTGCGATCTACCGGTCCGAGATAAATTCGTAATACGGACAGCCCTATAACCTGCGACGTGCCGTCAAGCCCCTGCCAAGGGACGGTCACGGCTATCTCGTCGCGGGGGCGACCCTTCCTTCAGGCTGCCTGGCCCCCGTTCGTCCGAACGGAGGGCAATGGGCACGTACCTGCTGCGCAGGCTGCTGTCGAGCGTCATCCTGGTGGCCATCGCCGCGAGTCTCGCGTACCTGCTGGCCGCCAGCAGTCTCAACCCTCGCGCCAACTACACAGGCCGCCAGCCGCCCATCCCCGTCGGGGTCGTCGACAGCACGCTGAGCGAGTACAACCTCAACGACAAGACCCCCCTGCTGGAGCGGTACGGCACCTGGGTGTCGGGGGTCGTCCAGGGCGACTTCGGCAAGACCTGGGACGGCGGCTCGGTCAACCAGCAGATGGGCCAGCGGGTGGGGGTGAGCCTGCGCCTGCTGCTGATCGGCACCCTGCTGGGCTCCACGCTCGGAGTCGCGGTGGGCGCCTTCGCCGCGATCAGGCAGTACCGCATCAGCGACAGAGCGATCGGCGTGGCCTCGTTCGTCGTCATGGCGGTGCCGGTCTTCGTCCTGGCGACGCTGCTGACCATCGGCGCGACCGGCCTCAACGGCGCCGTCGGGCACACGCTGATCGAGTACACCGGTGAGTACAACCCGGCGCTCAGCGGCGTCGACCAACTGCTGAACAGGCTCAACCACCTGATCCTTCCGACGATCTCGCTCTGTCTCGGGCAGATCGCCTTCTACAGCCGCATCCAGCGCAACATGATGCTCGACGTGCTGGGTCAGGACTTCGTCCGCACCGCGCAGGCCAAGGGCCTCAGCCGCAGGACGGCGCTGGTCAAGCACGCGCTGCGCACCGCGCTCATCCCCTCGGCCACCTACTTCGCCTTCGCCTTCGGCACGATGCTGACGGGCGCCACCTTCACCGAGAAGATCTTCGGCTGGCACGGCATGGGTGAGTGGCTGGTGGAGTCGATCCAGCACAACGACACCAACGCCGTCGCGGCGGTCGCCCTGTTCGCCGCCGTGTGCGTCCTGGTGGCGGGGGTTCTGTCCGACCTGCTCGTCGCGGCCCTCGACCCGAGAGTGCGGGTGAGCTAGACATGCGTTCCAAGGTCGTCCTGCGCAGGGTGATGGCCAAGCCGCAGGTCGTCATCGGTCTGATCGGGGTGCTCGCGCTGCTGGCGCTGGCCTACCTCGGCCCCCTGTTCGGCCAGTACACCTGGGAGCAGAAGGACTTCACCGCCTTCCGGTCGCCCCCCGGCGCCGACCACTGGTGGGGCACCACCCAGATCGGCCAGGACATGTTCGCGGTGACGCTGCGCGGCATGCAGAAGTCGATCCTCATCGGCTTCCTGGTCGCGCTCATCTCCACCGGTCTGGCCGCGCTCGTCGGCGCCTTCGCGGGCTACTTCGGCGGCAAGCTCGACAAGATCCTCATGTGGGGCACCGACCTGCTTCTCGTGCTGCCGAGCTTCCTGATCATCGCGGTCATCTCGCCACGGCTGGAGAGCGGCAGCTGGCTGATGTTCGTCGTGCTGCTGGCCTCCTTCTCCTGGATGATCACCTCGCGTGTCGTCAGGAGCATGACCCTCTCCCTGCGCGAGCGGGAGTACGTGCTCGCCGCGCGCTACATGGGCATCCCGGACTGGAAGATCATCTTCAGGCACGTGGTCCCGAACCTGTCCTCCCTGCTGATCATCGACGCCACCATGAACGTGAGCGGCGCGATCATCGGCGAGACCGCGCTGTCGTACTTCGGGTTCGGCGTCAGACCGCCGGACGTGTCGCTCGGCACGCTGATCTCGGCGGGAGGCGGCAGCACGGCGATCAGCTACCCGTGGCTGTTCCTCTTCCCCGCCGGCCTGCTGGTCCTGCTGGTCCTGTTCATCAACCTCATTGGCGACGGACTGCGCGACGCCCTCGACCCGGGGAGCACCTCATGACGATCCTCGAGGTGAACGACCTCACGGTGACCTTCCGCGGCGGCGTCAAGGCCGTCAGGGGAGTGTCCTACCAGGTCGGCAGGGGAGAGGTCCTCGGCATCGTCGGCGAGTCAGGCTCGGGCAAGTCGGTGACCTCGCTGGCCGTCATGGGCCTGCTGCCCGCCGGCGCCCAGGTCACGGGGTCGGTCAAGCTGCACGGCCACGAACTGCTCGGCATGCGCGAGCAGGAGATCCTCAAGCGGCGCGGCAAGTCGATCAGCATGATCTTCCAGGACCCGCTGTCGGCGTTCACGCCCGTCTACACGATCGGCGACCAGATCGCCGAGGCGGTCCGCGTCCACCAGAAGGTCTCCAAGGAGCAGGCCGCCAGGCAGGCGGTCGAACTGCTGGAACTGGTCGGCATCCCGCACCCCGACGTGCGCGCCAAGGCCTTTCCGCACGAGTTCTCCGGCGGCATGCGGCAGCGCGCTATGATCGCGATGGCCATCGCCAACGACCCCGACGTGCTGATCTGCGACGAGCCCACCACCGCGCTCGACGTCACCATCCAGGCGCAGGTGCTCGAAGTGCTCAAGACCGCGCAGAAGGAGACCGGCGCGGGCATCGTCATGATCACCCACGATCTCGGCGTGGTGGCGGGGCTGGCCGACAGGGTGCTGGTGATGTACGCCGGCAAGCCGGTCGAGCAGGGCACGGTCGAGGAGATTTACTACGAGCCCCGCATGCCGTACACCATGGGGCTGCTGGCCTCGATCCCGCGGCTCGACCAGGAGAACCAGCGCTTGGTGCCGATCGAGGGCGCCCCGCCCTCGCCTGCGGCGCTGCCGCCCGGCTGCCCCTTCGCGCCGCGCTGCCCGCTGAAGGTGGACGCCTGCGACGACGCCGAGCCCGAGCTCGTCCAGGTGGGCGAGCGCAGGGTGGCCTGCATCCGCTCGCACGAGATCGACGTGAAGAGGCTCAGGGGCGTCGACGTCTTCCCCGCCCCCGAGCCCGTCGCCGAGCCGCCCCGCGACGCGCGGCGTCGTGAGACGGTCCTCGAGCTCGACAACCTCGTCAGGCACTACCCGCTGATGAAGGGCGCGGTGTTCAAGCGCCGCGTCGGCACCGTGCACGCCGTGGACGGCATCAGCTTCGACATCGCCAGCGGCGAGACGCTCGCGCTCGTCGGCGAGTCCGGCTGCGGCAAGACCACCACGCTGCAGCAGATCATGCAGCTGGAGGCCGCCCAGAGCGGCAGGGTCGTGGTGTTCGGCAAGGACAGCGGCGCGCTGACCAAGCCGGAGCGCAAGGAGCTGCGCCGCGACCTTCAGATCGTCTTCCAGGACCCGATGGCCGCGCTCGACCCGCGCATGCCTGTCGGCGACATCCTCGCCGAGCCGCTGCGCGCCCACGGGCACAAGGACGTCCAGGGCCGCGTCGCCGAACTGCTCGAGCTCGTCGGCCTCGACCCCTCCTACGCCGAGCGCTACCCGCAGCACTTCTCGGGAGGACAGCGCCAGCGCATCGGCATCGCCCGCGCGCTGGCGCTGGAGCCCAAGCTGATCGTCCTCGACGAGCCCGTCTCGGCGCTCGACGTGTCGATCCAGGCGGGCGTCATCAACCTGCTGGAGGACCTGAAGGCCAGGCTCGGACTGTCCTACCTGTTCGTCGCCCACGACCTGTCCGTGGTCCGCCACCTGGCCGACCGCGTCGCCGTGATGTACCTCGGCAAGATCGTGGAGATCGGCACCGTGGCCGAGGTGTACGGCACGCCCGCCCACCCCTACACCAGGGCGCTGATGTCGGCGATCCCGCTTCCCGACCCCGAGCTGGAGCGTTCACGCCGCAGGATCATCCTCGAAGGCGACCTGCCCAGCCCGGCGCAGCCCCCCTCGGGCTGCCGCTTCCATACCCGCTGCCCCAAGCGCGCCCTGCTCCCCGAGCCCGAGCGCGCCAGGTGCGTGGCCGAAGAACCCCCCGTTGTACGGCTGGCGCACGCCGACGACCATGGCGCCGCCTGCCACTATCCCGAAGTGAGGAACTCGTGAAGGTTGGCTACAAGGCCGCCGCTGGAGCGGCCCTGCTGGCTCTCGCCCTTGCCGCCTGCGGTGGCGGGTCCGACAAGCCCGCCGCCGGTACGGGCGAGGGCGCCAAGGCCGCCCAGGAGCAGGCCGCCGCGCTGCCCGGCAGCGCGATCAACCCGGTCGCCTACGACCAGGTCAAGGACGGCGGCACCATCACCCTCGCGCTGTCCCAGTGGCACCAGCAGTGGAACTACAGCCAGGTGAACGGCACGCACGCGGACGTCGCCGACGTCTACGACGCCACCATGCCCTCCATCTACAAGGCCAGCGACAAGGCCGAGCTGTCCAACAACCCGGACTTCGTCACCGAGTGGAAGATGGAGCTGAAGGGCGACAAGCAGGTCGTCACCTACAAGCTCAACGACAAGGCCAAGTGGTCCGACGGCACGCCGATCACCTACAAGGACTACGTCGGGCAGTGGAAGGCGCTGAACGGCTCGGACGACAAGTTCCAGGTCTCCTCCACCGACGGCTACGACCGCGTGGAGTCGGTGGAGAAGGGCGCGACCGACCACGACGTCATCGTGACCTTCTCCCGGCACTACCCGGACTGGCAGGGCATGTTCTCCCCCCTCATCCCCGCCTCCACGAGCTCCGACGCCACCGAGTTCAACAAGGGCTGGATCGACAAGTTCCCTGTGACGGCGGGCCCGTTCAAGCTCGAGAAGATGGACCAGACCGCCAAGACCATCACGCTCGTCCGTGACGACAACTGGTGGGGCCAGAAGGCCAAGCTCGACAAGGTGATCTTCCGCGCGCTCGACTCGGACGCCACGGTCAACGCCTTCGCCAACGGCGAGCTCGACGCGCTGGAGATCGTCCCCAGCGCCGCCGACCTCCAGCGCGCCAAGGCCGTCCCGGGCGTCGACATCCGCAAGGCCGCCGCGCCCAACTGGCGCCACATCACGGTCAACGGCTCGGCCCCGAACCTGACCGACAAGTCGGTCCGCCAGGCCGTCCTGCTGGGCATCAACCGCGAGGCCATCACCCAGTCCGACCTCAAGGACCTCGACTGGCCCGTGCAGGTGCTCAACAACCACCTGTACATGAACACCCACAAGGGCTACGTCGACAACTCCGGCGAGCTGGGCAAGTACAACCCCGAGAAGGCCAAGCAGCTGCTCGACGCGGCCGGCTGGAAGCTGGAGGGTGAGTACCGCAAGAAGGACGGCAAGGAGCTCGAGCTGCGCTTCATCGTCCCCGCGGCCTACCCGCTGGCCAAGCAGGAGGGCGAGCTGACCCAGGCGATGCTGAAGGACGTCGGCGTCAAGGTCAAGATCGAGCCGGTCCCCGACGACAAGTTCTTCGACGACTACATCACGCCGGGCAACTTCGACCTGGTGCCGTTCTCGTGGCTCGGCACGCCGTTCCCGAACGGCGCCCTGCCGCAGATCTACAAGCGGCCGACCAGCAAGGACAACTTCGGCAGCAACTTCCCGCGCATCGGCTCGCCCGAGCTCGACACCCTGATCGAGCAGGCGGCCGGTGAGATGGACCCGGTCAAGTACATCGAACTGGGCAACCAGGCCGACAAGCTGATCTGGGACGAGGTGCACACGATCCCGCTGTACCAGCGTCCGAGCATCTTCGCCGCCAAGAAGACGCTGGCCAACTACGGCGCCTTCGGCTTCGCCACGAAGGACTGGAGCGCGGTCGGCTTCACCAAGTAGCCTCCCCACGAAAGGCCCTCGCCCGCCTCCCTTCTAGCGGTCGTCGCAACACCCCGGCCTGGGGAGTGCGATGGAAGAGTTCGAGATCCGCAAGATCCGAACGCCGCAGGGGCGGAAGAAG
>NZ_BAAATE010000039.1:0-80946 GCF_039533245.1 Nonomuraea recticatena
GACCCTGTCTTGATCGCACCGCCGAACACGTAGACGAACATCAGCATCATGGCGATCGGCATGATCGCGGTCGTGATGATGGTGTCCGGGCTGCGCGCGATGTGGCGCAGGGATCGTCCCAGCAGGACGGTGGTGTCGCCGACGAAGTGCTTGGTCATCGTGGTTCCTTCTGCGTCCGTAATGAGATGCGGTGTTCGGCGCCGACGAGGGTGAGGAAGACGTCCTCGAGGGTCGGCTGCTTCTCGACGTATTCGACCTTGGCGGGCGGCAGCAGCTGCTTGAGCTCGGCCAGGGTGCCGTTGACGAGGATCCGGCCCTCGTGCAGGATCGCGATCCGGTCGGCGAGCTGCTCGGCCTCGTCCAGGTACTGCGTGGTGAGCAGCACCGTCGTACCCAGGCGGGCCAGGTCCTTGACGGTCTGCCACACCTCGATGCGCGCCTGGGGGTCGAGGCCGGTGGTCGGCTCGTCGAGGAAGATGACCGGCGGGTCGCCGATGAGGCTCATCGCGATGTCGAGGCGGCGGCGCATGCCACCCGAATACGTCGACGCCTTCCGCGCGCCCGCGTCGGTCAGCGCGAAACGGGCGAGCAGGTCATCGGCGATCTTGCCCGGATCCTTGAGATGCCGCAGCCGGGCGACCAGCACGAGGTTCTCCCGCCCGCTGAGGATCTCGTCGACGGCGGCGAACTGTCCCGTCAGGCTGATCGACTCCCGCACCTCCGCCGGGTGCGTGGCGACGTCGAAGCCGTGGACGCTCGCCGTGCCCGCGTCGGCCTTGAGCAGCGTGGACAGGATCTTCACGACCGTGGTCTTGCCGGCCCCGTTCGAGCCGAGCAGGGCGAAGATGCTGCCCCGCGCCACGTCGAAGTCCACGCCGCGCAGCACCTGCAACTCCTTGTACGACTTCTCCAGGCCCTGCACCTGGATCGCCGGGGCTTGCTGTGTCGCCATCAGACGCTCCTGTCTTCTTTCCTGGTGTCTTCGCCGGCGGCTCGGTCGATGGCGCTGGTGAAGCGTTCTCGCTCCCGGCGGATGTACCGTCCCACCGCGTAGTTCTGCACGAACGCCTCGACGAACTCCACGGGGTCCTCCCCGAAGATCTCGCGGATCGGGGTGCCGTCGGCCGCGCTCTGCTCGAACAGATCGGCAAGGTCCTCGAACATCGAAGCCGCGTCGGCGCCGTCCCCCGGCCCGAAGTGCATCAGGTACCGCTCCAGCGCCTCGACCGCTGTGCGATAGTTCTCGGGAAGCTGCTTGACGCGCGCCTTGTACTGCCGCCAGCGCTTCTTGTCCTCGAGCGGCCCGGTGACCACCTCCAGGTACTGCCGGTAGCGCCTCTTCGGTTCGTTCGACCCTGTGTCCATGGCTACTTACCTCCTTCGCGGAGCTTTTCGAGCCGTTCGGCAAGGAAGCTCCAGGTCCTCCAGAACTCTTCGAGATGCTCGCGACCCTGAGCGTTCAGGGAATACACCTTGCGCGGCGGCCCCTTCTCGGACGGGACCTTCTCCACGTCGACGAGGCCGCGCTGCTCGATCCTGACGAGCAGCGCGTAGATGGTGCCCTCGGCGATGTCGGAGAAGCCCTGCTCCCGCAGCCACGCCGTGATCTCGTAGCCGTACGCGGCCCTGCCGGACAGGATCGCGAGGACGATGCCCTCCAGCGTTCCCTTGAGCATCTCCGTCGCCTGCTTGCCCATGACACACCCCCTTTCAGCTACTCAGTGACGCTTGCTACCGGTACAAAGTATCACTGACTACCGGTACATAGCAAGACTGAATAGCTGAGGCGCGAGCCGAGAACACAAGTCGTCAGCTCGCGGCCATACCGCCGCAGAAGACGTCCTTGACGAGCTTGTCCAGCGCCTTCGGGAACGCCCGCGCCGGGTCGATCGCGGCATCCCCGCTGGTGATCGAGGCGGTCAGGGTCTTCTTGCCGTCGGGCGTGCTGTACATCAGCGACCCGTAGCCGCCCACGCTGCCGTTGTGGTTGAGGAGGGTGCCGACGCAGTCCGGGCCCGTGTCCTGCACGTACAGCCCGAGACCGTAGCGGCCGAAGAGGCCGCCGCTCTTGGGGTGCGGCTTGCGCATCTCGGCCAGCAGCGTGGCCGGGATGAGCCTGCCGCCGTTCAGCGCGGAGAAGAACGTGTGGAGATCCTTGGTGGTCGAGACCATGTCACCGGCGGCGGGCAGCAGGGAGGTGTTCTGGCGGGTGACGTCGACCACCTTCCACTGGCCGGCGTCCTCATACCGGTAGTAGCCGTGGGCGTGCGGCCCGCGGATGTGCGTCCGGTCGCCCGGCAGCTCGGTGTCTCGCAGCTTGAGCGGCCGCAGGATCCGCCGCTTCATCTCCTCGGCGAGCGAGCGGCCGGTGACCTTCTCGATCAGCAGCCGGGCCAGCGTGTAGTTGGTGTTGGCGTAGCTCCAGTTCGTCCCCGGCTCGAACTTCGCCGGCTTGGACAACGCCAGCCGTACGAGCTCCTGCGGTCGGTAGGTGTGGAACCGGTTGTCCACCCACTCCTTGCCCACCGAGGGGATCCCCGGCACGAACGTCCCGTCGAGGTAGAACTCGCCGGAGTAGTTGAACACCCCGCTGGTGTGCTGCAGCAGCATCCGCACGGTGATCCGCCGGTCCAGTCCGAGCTCGGGCAGATAGCCGGCCACCGGGGCGTCCAGTCCGATCTCGCCCTCGGCCACCAGTTGCAGGACCACAGTCGCGACGAAGGCCTTGGTGGTGCTGCCGCCCCAGAACCGCCCGTTCGTCGGCGGCTTCGCGCTCGCGCCCAGTTTGCGCACCCCGGCGCTGCCGACCCACTCGCCCCGGTCATCGTTCACGCGCATCTGCACCCCGGCGAACCCGGCATCGACGAAGTCCTGGATGGCCTTCTGCAGCTCCGGGCGGTCCTGCCCGGTAGCGGTTCTCGGCACCGCCCTGCTGTCCGCGGTGCCGGCCGGGGTGGCTACAGCGGGCGTGGCCGTCCCGGCCAGCAGCGCTGCCGCCAGCGCCGTGACCGCCACTCGCCGGGAGACCCGCGGTGTCCGAGCCTCTGCATGCTCGGCGGTGGTGAGGGATCTGCTCATGGTCGTTCCTCAATTCGCGACAGTACGTGTTTAGTGGCCTTCGAAAGCTACGTTGCATTCGAAATTCGGTCAATCAACAGGAGGACATAGACGCAAGTGAACGCCGCTAAATTGATGCAATGACGCTGCAGCCGAACGCAATGCGAAGTTGCAATGAATGGCGGCGAAGGCAATACTGGCGGCATGCCAGGAGGACGACTGACCCAGCAGGACCGCGAGCGCATCGCGGCCGGACTCGCCGCCGGGCTCTCCTACGCCGAGATCGCCAGACGGCTCGACCGGCCGACCTCGACGATCACCCGGGAGATCGGACGCAACGGCGGCCCCACCGGCTACCGGCCCCAGCAGGCACACCAAGCGACAGCGCAGCGAGCCCGGCGCGGCACACCGGCGCCCCCGCGCGCGGCCGGATCCCCTGGCGGCACGATGGAAGAGGAACTCATCGAGGTGGCGGTCAGGACGGGGCTGCCGAGGATGACCGCGCGTGTGCACCTCGACCTGCTGCTGTCCGAGGACGGCAGGCGCACCGCG
Source organism: Nonomuraea recticatena (assembly GCF_039533245.1). Classification (NCBI taxonomy): domain Bacteria; kingdom Bacillati; phylum Actinomycetota; class Actinomycetes; order Streptosporangiales; family Streptosporangiaceae; genus Nonomuraea; species Nonomuraea recticatena. The sequence goes on from NZ_BAAATE010000039.1 coordinate 3,610, forward strand.
GCCGAGCTGACCCAGAGACTGAAGATCAGCCCGGCCACCGTCTCCGTCGCCGTGAACTTCCTGGTCGAACAGGGCTACATCCGGCGCGAACGCGATCCGCAGCGGCGCCGCGACATCTACGTGGTCGAGGACGACGCCTGGTACACCTCGATCATGACCAGCAGGCGGCATACGCTCGAGACGGTGCGGGCCACGATGGCGGCGGCCGAGACGTTCGGCCTCGACAGTCCCGTGGGGCGACGGCTGGCCAAAGCAGGGGCGTTCCTGGAGCGGATCAGCCTGGACATGATGGACTCGGCCGACCGCTGGCGCTCGCTTTTGACGTGACGGGTCTCAGCCGAACCACCTGAGCAACCGGCTGACCAGCCCGGCTGATCGCCACCGCCCGCCGCCGGAGCCCGGAGCTTGGACGGTTCCGCCGGTGGGGATACCGGATCCAGAACCAGCCACCGGAGGCGAGATCCGGGCCCGCCCTCGCACACCGTCGTCCACGTCCGTCAGAACGTCGAAGGCGCCCTCGTCGAACCCTGTCCGGCGAGGGTCGTGCGAAGGATCTCGATCCACCACTCGAGCATGCGATCCCGCGCGGTCGCCTCCAGTCCGACGCTCCTGCGAAATTCGTCGCCGAACAACGGCTCCGTCGCGACGGCCTGGTGCAGTCCGGCCACCGTCAGCTGGATCGCCTCGCGTGTCGGCGGCCTCCGTCCGGTGGCGGCGCAGTGCTGACGCGCCTGGGCGTGCAGGTGGTCCACCACCTCATCGAGTAGTCCGCTGCCGGTGTCCCGCCAACCGGACCGGTGCAGCGCGAGCGCGAGTTCGGCGTAACCGTCGGCGTACTGCCCGTGCAGCGCGCGCACCAACTCGGCGGGGTCGATCGGGCCGTCGGTCCACGTCTCCAGCACGGTGTGCAGTTCGGCCTTCAGTTTGGCCCCGCCGAACCGCAGCAGCGACTCCAGGAGCTGTTCACGCGTGCCGAAGTGGTGGTTGACCGCGGCGTCGGACACCCCGATCTCGGCGGCGACGGCGCGCACCTGGACGGCGGCCGGGCCACCTGCGGCGAGCAGCCTGCTCGCCGCCTCGAGGATCACCCGCCTGGCGTCATCGGGTTTGCGTCTCACTCGGGTGACCACACACCCACCTTACCTTGACGAGCCAAGGTACTAGCCTTACCTTGAGGCATCAAGGTAAGGGAGGTGGTTCCGTGCCCGGACCATTCATGATGGCGGCGCTGACGGACCTGGCGGCGGCCTTGGGCGTCACGATCCACGATCCGGCGCCGCCCCGCGAGATCGGCTTCTCCCGTTCGGGCTGCCGGTTGCACGGGTTCGACTGGGGCGGAACCGGAGCCCCGGTGATCCTGCTGCACGGCGGCGGACTGACCGCGCACACGTGGGATCTCGTCTGTCTCGGCCTGCGCGGCGCCGCCCGGCTGGTCGCGCTGGACCTGCGTGGCCACGGCGACAGCGACTGGTCCGACGACTACCGCATCGACACCATGGCGGCCGACGTCGTCGCCGCGGCCGACCACCTCGGCTTCGATCGGGTCCGGCTGGTCGGCATGTCGCTCGGCGGCGTGATCGCGGCCCACGTCGCCGATGCGCGGCCCGACCTGGTGGAGCGGCTGGTGCTCATCGATGTCGCACCCGGTGTGGACTTCGACAGCACCCGGCGCGTACGGGAATTCATGGCCGGCCTCGGTCCGGTGCGAGAACTCGAGACGGTGGTCGAGGCCGCGATGCGGGTCAACCCGCACGCCGACCGCGCGAGCGTCGCCTACCGCATGAGCACGCTGTTCCGCCGGGCACCCGATGGCGATTGGGTGCCGAAGGGCGATCTGCGTCCACCCGACTTCCCCGCCATTCTCGCGGCCATCGATCGGCTGGCCGACCAGCTGACCAAGACGCCGGTGCTGCTGGTACGCGGCGGACGCAGCAGGGTGCTCCCCCAGGCCACCGCAGAACGCCTGGTCGGGCAAATTCCTGACGGGCGACTCGTGGTCGTTCCGGACGCGGGGCACAACGTCCAGGAGGACAACCCGGCCGCGCTGATCATCGCGTTACGCGCCTTCCTGACACGCTGACCACGGCGAAATGCCCGGGCGGGGCCAATCACATCGAGATGGGGCCGAGGTCGGCGGCTGTCTGGGCCAGGGCGCGGACAGCGGGGCCGTCGGCGGTGGAGCGCCACGTCAGGGCCCATTGGAGGGCCGGGGCGTCCGGCATGGGCAGGAAGACGACGCCGGGGGGACTGTTGTAGCGGGCGGCGACGTCGCCCAGCGGGTGGACGCAATGTCCGGCGGCGACCAGGGACAGGATCTCGTGGAAGGTCCGCGCGGCGGGCCCACGCGGAATACGGCGGCCGCGCGGTGTCCGTGTCGGGACCATGGAGGCGACCCAGTACTCGGGCGCCCCGGGGCCGAGGTCGACCACGTGGTTGTCGGCGAGGTCCTCCAGGGACGCGGTGCCGCGATCGGCCAGCGGGTGGTCTGCCGAGACGGCCAGCACGCGGCCTCCGGTCAGCACGGTGGGGCCGACCGTGAGGTCCGGTTCGGCGACGGGCAGCCACAGCACGTGCACGTCGTTGTCTCCGGTGCGCAGGGCGGTGAACGGGTCGCTGCCGTAGACCTCGCCGAACTGGACGTCGCTGCCGGGGTAGCGGGCGCGAAACGCGTCGACGAGGGGGCGTAGTACGTGCCCGGCATGGCCGAAGACGCCCACCCGCAGGCGCTGACCCGCGCCGAGGCCGGCTGCTTCGGCGCGGGCGAGTCCCGCCTGGAGGAGGTCGACGGCCTGCTGGAGGTCTTCGCGAAGGCGCCGGCCGACAGGGGTCAGGCTCACGTGGCGGCTGGTGCGATCGAACAGGGCCACGCCGAGGCGCCGTTCCTGTTTGCTGACGGCCTGGCTGACGCGGGCCGGCGACACGCGAAGCCGTTCGGCGGTGCGGCCGAAGTGCAGTTCCTCGGCCAACGTCAGAAAGATCTCGATGTCGCGCAGCTCCACCAGTAACCCCAGAGTTAATGATCCGCGCACGAAGCTTACATTGTTCCGCCGCTGACCTGCCTCGATGCTGGACACACCACCCCGGACAGGCGGCACACGCCTGATCGGCGCATCGACAAAGGCAGGAGGACCAATGAGCGACATACGGGCCATCGCCGACCGCGTCGAGATCGAGGCGCTACGCGCCGAGGTCACCGACGCGGTGATGATGCGCGACTATGACCGGGTCGCGTCGCTGTTCACGCCCGAGGGCGCGATGCGGTGGCCGCACATCGACAAGGAGTTCGTCGGCAGGGAGGCGATCCGCGCGGGGGTCGAGTGGGGGCAAGGGCTGTGGGAGTTCTTCGTGCAGAACGTGCACCCGGGCGTCATCCGGCTGGAGGGCGACACCGCGAGCGGCCGTGCGTACGTCCAGGAGTTCGGGCGGATGCGTGACGGCGGCTCACACCTGAATTACGCGCTGTACCACGACCGCTACCAGCGCACTCCTGAGGGCTGGAAGTTCAGCGAACGCGTCTATGAGGTCCGATATCTCGACCCCACCCCGCTCGCCGGCTCGCCTCCTCCCGCAGCGCCCGAAGCGCAGGCGTGACTCACGAGCGGCTCGAAGCCGAACGACACCTTCAAGTTCACCGGTGACCTGGCCATCCGCAGTGTCACCAGGCCGGCCACCATAACCGTCGAGCGGGCCGATGCCGTGCACGACGTGCGGGGCGATGTCCGGCGCCGTCACCGTCCGCCTGGCTGCGGCCGGATTCCTCGTCGGGACCGAACCTCAAGCCTCCGCCCCGTCAGCCGGCGGGGAAAGTAACGAAGAGAAGGAAACCTCTACCGTGATTCTGGTCACCGGCGCCGCTGGAAATGTCGGCGCCAACGTCGTCAGTCAACTGCTCGAGGCGGGCGAGAAAGTACGCGTCATGACCCGTGACCCCGGGGACCGTTCCTTCCCGGACGGCGTCGAGGTCGTGGCCGGCGATCTGACCCGGCCGGAGACCCTGCCCGCGGCGCTGTCCGGCGTCGAGCGGGCCTTCCTGTTCCCCGTCTTCACCGGGATCGGCGGGTTCCTCGACGCGGCGCGGCAGACCGGCCTGCGGCATGTCGTGCTGCTGTCGTCGTCTAGTGTCACCTTCTCCACACCTGGGTTGATCGGCGAGCAGCACCTGCAGGTCGAACGGGCGCTCGCCGCGTCCGGGTTGCCGTGGACCTTCGTGCGTCCCGACGCGTTCATGACCAACGACCTGGCCTGGGCGCCGCAGATCGCGGGCGGCGAAGTGGTCCGCGGGGTGTACGGCAACGCCGCACTGGCCCCGGTCGACCCGCGCGACATCGCCGCGGTCGCCGCCCGCGCCCTGCTCGATCAGCGCGCCGGTGAGGCCTACGTGGTCACCGGGCCGCAGTCGCTGACCCAGATCGACCGCGTACGGATCATCGCGGAGACGATCTGGCGGCCGTTGCGGTTCGAGGAGATGCCCAGGGCACAGTTCAGGGAGCAGCTGCTGCGCCACGGCATGCCCGCGCCGGTGATCGACGAGCTCCTCGACGGGCTCGCCGCGAGAGACGGCAAGACCGCGGAGACCTCGCCCGCCGTCGAGGAGGTCACCGGGCGGCCGCCTTTCACCTACGCGCAATGGGTCGCTCACAACGCGACGGCGTTCCTCCCGGCACAGACCTGACGGCGACCGCCCCGGATGCGGGGGAGGCCGACAACCGGCCCTCGATCTCTGGAACTGCGTGATGCCGCTGGGATCAAACCGGGAGGAGCGCTGTCGAACCCGTAGCTCGACAGCGCTCCTCCCGGACATCGCCAGATCTCCCGCGTCCAGGACGAGGAGCTGGGAGGCGTCCGCCTTGAGGTCGCTGACGACGGTGAGCAGGTATCCGTCGTCCTCGTTGGTCCCGCCCTCGGCCGGGATGAAGACGGCCTCGCCCGGCATGCGTCCGGCTCCGTGGCCGAACAGCCGCTGCTGCCCGGTGACGGTGTCGAACTTGATGGTGGAGTAGCCGTCCAGGCCGGCACCGGGGAAGGCGATGGCGTAGCTGTAACTCGTCGATCGCCTCTGCGGCCGACCTGTTCGCCGCGACTTGTCAGGTAGGGCAGCTATGGTCCCGAAGGTGACTACCGCCAAGCAGGTGCCGATACACTGCCCGGCTGGAAGGAGCTTCCTTCTGCTCGTGCTCCGCTGAGGCGGCCAGCAGGTTGCTGACGGATGGTGAAGGAGACCAAACGTGGATGCCCCACAAGAGGTGGGCGGGCCCGTCCCTACGGCGCCTGGCAGGGCCGCGTTGGAGGTGAGCTCGTTGTCTGGCCGTCCCGGTATACGCGCCAGCGGCGAGATCACTGTGGTTACCCGCCCGTCCTGGGAAGAGGCCCTGTCTGAGCTGGCCAGCAACCATGCGGGTGTGTCCTATCTGGAGTTGTCGGATGTGGGGTTCGTTGACGTGGCTGGGGTGACGGCGCTCGCGATCACCGCCATGAACCTGCCTGATGGGCGGGTCGTGGTGGAGCATCCACCGCCGCACCTGGCGCGTGTCCTGGAAATGTTCTGGCCGAACCTGCACCAGATCGAGGTGGCGCCGCGATGAGCATGGCGTCCATCAACGAGACGTTCAAGCATCCTGCGTTGTTCTATCGCACCGCGCAGGAGTACACCGACCAGACGGTGTCGTTCATCCGGGAGGGCCTGGCAGCCGGGGAACCGGTGGCAGTGGCGGTACCCGGCCCCAACCTGGAGCTCATCAAGTCGGGGCTGGGCACCGATGCCGATGGATTGTTGTTCCTGGACATGACCGACGCCGGGCGCAATCCGGGGCGGATCATCCCCGGCGTGCTCCGGAAGTTCGCCGACGCCCACCCGAAGGGACGGGTACGGATCATCGGGGAGCCGATCTGGGCCGGCCGCACCGCGACGGAGTATCCAGCGTGCGCGCAACACGAGGCATTGATCAACGCGGCCTTCGAAGGCCGGGCGGTGACGATCCTGTGTCCGTACGACGAGACGAGGCTGGATGCCGACGTGCTGACCGATGCGAGACTCACCCATCCCACCGTCATCAGCCAGGGCCGCGAGCAGGCCAGCGACGCCTACGACTGGGAAGCGATCGTCGCCCGCTACAACGAGGCGTTGCCGGCCGCCCCCGACGCTGCGGTGTTCTCCTTCGACGCCGAGGAGCTTCCCGCGGCCCGGACGTTCGCTGTCCGTCAGGCTCAGCGGCTGGGCCTGGACGGGACGAGGTTGCTGGATGCCGAGCTGGCGGTCGCAGAACTGACGACCAACAGCGTGATCCACGGTGGCGGGCACGGAACGCTGGCGATCTGGAGCGAGGCGGGACAGGTCGTGGTCGAGGTCCGCGACGCGGGGCGGCTTCTTGACCCGCTTGCCGGCCGCAGGCCGCCGGAGCAAGGGCAACTCGGTGGCCGCGGCCTGATGCTGGTGCACTATGTGACTGATCTGGTGCGCGTGCACACCACGGGCGACGGCACGGCCGTGCGCTTCTACCTCACTCCATGAACCCCGCAGGGTGGCCGCCCGCCCAGGCGGCCACCCTGCGGGCAGACCTTGTGCGAAGGTCCTCTCGCCGTTCGGTACGCCCGCGTGTGTGAGCGTATAAGGGCCGCTCCAGGGACCAGCGGGCCGCGCAGCCCGGACGAGCTCTGCCCGGGGGTACTCGGACATCAGGCGCCAGTCCACTGGGTCGCGCGGCGACAGCGAGCGGGGGAAACAAACGTTCACGCTGGTCACCGGGTACGGCATCGCCCGCGAAGCGCTCGCCTGCCCGCACCTGAGCAGCTCGCGCTGCTGCGGGTGTGGTTCCACATGGGCCGTCAGGGGCTGCGGAAGGTCGCACGGTAGGCCCGCGGGTTGGTGCCGACCTGTCTGGCGAAATGGTGCCGAAGGGCCTCGACCGAGCCGAATCCCGTCGTCCGCGCGATCCGCTCCACCGGCAGGCCAGTGGTCTCCAGCAGTTCCCTGGCCCGCCGCACGCGCTGGTCGAGCAGCCATTGCAGCGGGGTCAGGCCCAGCCTGGCGTGGAAGCGGCGCGACAGGCTGCGCGTACTCATGGCGGCCTGCGCCGCGATGTCGGCCAGGGTCAGCGGCTTATCCAGGTTGTCTTGCATCCACTGCAGGGCCGGGGCGAGATCGTCGGGGTCGCCCTCGGGATCGCGGTGCTCGATGAACTGGGCCTGACCCCCGGAGCGCTGCGGCGGCATGACGATCGCCCGGGCGGCGTCGGCTGCGGTGGCCGCGCCGAGGTCTCGGCGCACCATGTGCAGGCACAGATCCAGCCCGGCCGCGACTCCGGCGGAGGTCAGGACGTCCCCTTCGTCGACGAACAGGACCGATGGATCCACCTCGATGCCGGGGTAGTCTTGCGCCAGCTGATCGGCGAGATGCCAGTGAGTGGTGGCGCGGCGGCCGTCGAGCAGCCCGGCCGCCGCGAGCACGAACGCACCCGTGCAGATGGAGGCCACCCGGCAGCCCCGGGCGGCGGCTGCGCGCAGTACCCGCAGCACCTCCGGGTCCGGCGGCCGCTCAGGGTCGCCGCCCGGGACGATCACGGTGTCGGCGGTCAGCGCGCTGCCAAGGCCATGCTTCGGGGAGATCTGGAAGAGGTCCTGGTCCCAGGCCGTGGCGTTGAGTGGCCGATCGGCGCACACCCGCACCTCATAGGCGGGGCTCAGATCCGCGTGCCGCGCGGCGGCGAAGACCTGGGCGGGGATCGTCAGGTCAAAGGCCACCACCCCGTCGAAGGCCAGAACGGCAATAACACGCATGTGGCCAGATCTTACGCATGCTCGGCATTCGAGCCCCTGTTCACTCCGCCCACGCACCAACATACTGATGCGCCCACCCACCCTCATTCCCTGCGGAGGTCACGTGCGCTCTCTTAGCGTGCACACCGTCCTGTACGACGACGTCGAGGACCAGGATTTCATCGGCCCGATCACGGTTTTCGGCGTCCTGGAGCACGTACGGCACACCTACGTCACCGCCGACGGCCCGCGAGCGGTGACCACCGCGTCTGGGGCCGAGATCACCGTCCGGGCCCCTTGGTCGCCCGGCACTGCGGACCTGATCCTGGTCCCCGGAGGCGGTTACGGCGAAGGCTCCGGCGTGGACCGCGAGATGACCCGCGGCGCGCTGCCGCGTGCACTGGCCTCGGCTGCCCGGCCCGGCCTCGTACTGGCGGCGGTGTGTACCGGCACGCAACTGCTCGCCGCGGCCGGGCTCACCGACGGCCGCCCCTGCGCCACCCACCACATCGCCGAAGACGACGTTCGAGCGCGGGGCGGTGACGTCGTCAGGGCCAGAGTCGTCGACGACGGCGACCTGGTCACCTCCGGCGGCGTCACCTCCGGCCTCGACCTGGGACTGTGGCTGGCCGAACGTTTCTACGGCCCGCAGGCCGCGCTGCTGGCTGAGGAGGTGCTGGAGTACCAGCGCCGCGGCACCGTCTGGCGCGCCGTGCAGTGACCCCTTCGGCCCTCCCAGGGCCCGGGCTCCGACATGACCCGACCGCTCGCCGTGGATCTTCCTGGGACGAAAGGGGCGACCGGTGTGGCTTCCACCCAGCGACGAATGCCGTTCGGCCGCTGGACGGTGAACCGTCGGATGGCCGGCGCCCGGGAGCTCTCAGCTCAGCAGTTCGCGGGCCAGCAGTTCGCCCCACCATCGCTCGACGCGATCGGGCGGCCACCCGCGCTCGTCGGTGAGGGTGATGTAGACGTCGATGACGCAGATGCCCGCGTAGATGTCGACTGCGGTCCGCACGTCCAGCCCGCCGCGCAGCACCCCCTCCGGCCAGGAGGAGAAGACCTGCAGGCGCGTCTCGTCGGCGCGACGGCGACCGTCGCGGTAGACGGTGCCCAGGTCCGGCTCCGTGCGTCCGGCCTCCCGCAGAAGCACGATGATGTCGCCCGCGCGCTCGTACAGCCGGCGGTCGAAACCGGCCATTGCCCGTAGTTGCCGCGCCGGATCCGCGGTGGGGTCCTCCAGCTCGGCCAGCATCTGCGGCACGTCGCCGCTCAAGTCGGCGGCGTCGGCCAAAGCTCGGGCCAGTCCGAGCTTGTTGCCGTAGATCGAGTAAATCGTCGGTACGGACACGCCGGCCTCGCGCGCAACGTCTCGCACCGTCGTCTCCGCCCAGCCCTGAGCAAGAAAGAGCTTGCGGGCCGCACGGGCGATCTCAACGCGAGTCTCCAGCGCTTGTGCGGTGCGGCGCAGCCCATCGTAGCGCCGCTGTCCCCGTTCCTCCGCCATGATCCCTCCAGGCTTTACGCTGCTTATAATGAATATAGATGGCGTGAACCGCTGAGCCATCGACGTCAAACTAGTGGAAGGCACGTACGTGAAACTCGTGATCTTCGGCGCCAACGGCCCCACAGGACGGCTCACCACCACCCAAGCCCTCGCCGAGGGCCACCTGGTCACCGCGGTCACCCGGCATCCCGAGGACTTTCCCTTCAGCGATCCCGCGCTGACCGTCACCAAGGCGGACGCTCTCGATCCCGAAGCGGTCGATCGGGCAGTAGCCGGCCACGACGCGGTGATCTCGACGCTCGGCGTCCCCTACGGCTCCCCCGCCGCCACCACGTTCTCCGAGTCCGCCACCCACATCACCGCGGCCATGACCGCACACGGCATCCGGCGCCTGGTCTGTGTCACCTCCACCGGCGTGCCGATGAAACCCCCACCCGGCGAGACCCTCATCTACCGCAAAGTGATCGTGCCGATGCTCCTCAAGATGGGGCGCCCACTCTACGAGGACGCCGCCCGCATGGAGCAGATCGTGGCCCACACCGACCTCGACTGGACCATCATCCGCCCATCGGGCCTGTTCGACGCCCGCGCGGTCACCGACTACACCGTCGGCCCGCCGCAGATGGTCGGCCGCTTCACCTCACGCCGCGACCTCGCCGACGCACTCATCCGCGAGGCCGTCGACGATCGCAGCCCCCGCTCCATCGTCGAGGTCATCACCACCGACGGGACGCCAAGCGTGTACCGCGTGTTCCTGAAGGAAGCGCTCCGCATCGGCAACGGCAGCGCATGAGGACGCACGAGAACGCCGGTCATCATGCCCTGTGACAGCACCCGCCTTCTTCATGTCTCTGCCGCACTCGCCCAGACCACCGGAAGGAGAACTGATATCGCCGGGCGGGATCAGAAGCCGTCATTGGAACCGTAGGTGCGCACACCGGGTGTCGGCACCGGCCCGACGGCTCCCTACCTCCACGGTTCATCCAGCAGACCTTGACCGCGTGTCCGGCAGCCTCCGCCATTGCGCAGCGGTCCAACGAGCAGCAGAGAGACACCTCTTCCTATGACGACTCCTTTTCAGTGGCTCGCCGCACGAGTCAGCTTCGAACGAGACGCCTTGCGCCGAGCTGCCGGTGCAGCGCTGGCGACCAGCCTGATGATCGTCATCACGGGTGGCATCGTCCGGGTGACCGGCTCCGGCCTGGGCTGTGACGGGTGGCCCCACTGCACCGAGGACAGTTTCGCCGCCACGCCCGAGCTGGGGATCCACGGTGCGATCGAGTTCTCCAACCGGCTGCTGTCCGTGATCGTGTGCCTCGCCGTCGGTTGGCTCATCATCGTTTCCCGGCTGCAACGCCGCCCTGTGCCCGGCCTGACCCGGTGGGGGTGGGTGCAGTTCTGGATCGTCATCCTGAACGCGGTCATCGGCGGGCTCACCGTGTGGGCGCGGCTGAGCCCTTACCTCGTCGCCGCGCATTTCCTGGCCGCCGTGCTGTTTCTGACGGCCACCACAGTCGTCTGGCACCGGGTTCGGGTGCTTGACCGCCCCGTCCGGCCCCTTTCCGTGCCTGTGGGCCTCCTGTGGCCTTGCTCGCAGCCGTGGCGCTGCTGGTCGTGGCCGGCACACTCGTCACCGGCACCGGCCCGCACGCGGGAGACTCCTCCGACGTGCCCCGCATGCCGTTGAACTGGACCGTGATGGCCTGGCTGCACGCGGCCGCCGCCGCGCTCGCCCTCGCCATCGCCCTCGCCCTGTGGGCCAGGACCCGGCGCGAGCCGCGCTCGACCGCGCACCGGCGCACCACGCTGTTCCTCGCCGTGTTCCTCACTCAGGGACTCATCGGCCTGACGCAGATCGCGACCGGCCTCGCCGAGGCCGTCACCGTCGCGCACCTGCTGGGCTCGGCCCTCGTGTGGGTGGGCGCGGTACGCGTTCTCCTCGACACCCGGCCTTCGGCACGGCGGACAGCCCCACCCGACAGGCCATCGACCCAGGCAAGCCGGTCCTGCTGCGCCTGATCAACAGTTCGGAGGAGCCGCACCGCCTCCACCTCGGCGGCACGCCGCACACCGTGACCGCCGTCGACGGCAACGCGATCCGCGGCGCGGTCCCCTGCCGATGGGCACCGACCTGCCTGTCGAGAAGGTCACCCACGACCGCGCCTACGAGATCGTGCTGGACGACGGGTTCGGCTTCGCCCAGGGCTCCTTCACCTACGTCAGCAGCTCGATGAACGGCCGGCTCTACCCTGCGGTACCCACGCTGATGGTGGCCGAGGGAGAACGCGTCAAGGTCCGCGTCGTCAACCGCAGCCTGATCGACCACCCCATGCACCTGCACGGCCATCGCGTCCGTGTGCTCTCCCGCAACGGAACGCCGGCCACCGGCAGCACCTGGTGGACCGACTCGCTCAACGTCGCACCCGGCGAGATCTTCGAGATCGACTTCACCGCGGACAACCCGGGCATCTGGATGGACCACTGCCACTTCAAGCACGGCGCCGAAGGCATGATCATGCATCTGGCCTACACCGGGATCACCTCGCCCTTCGACGAGACCCATATCCCGGAATGACGTCACAGCCGGGAGAGCGCGTACCGCTTCAGCAGTGGCGCCGGCGACAGGCACCGTCGAGCCCTGCCCGAACTCGACGCAGCCGTGGACGGACACCGCCAGGGACGCGTGGTCATCGTCACAGACTCCACCAGTTGCGGAGCGAACCGCTCCGGCATATTCTCTAGGCGGAGCGAATCGCTCCGCGAATTGAGGAGGCGACATGAACCCCGATATCGAGGCGATCGAGCAGGTCGTCCGCGACGCCGAAGAGCTGCAGAGCGACGTCGCCGGTTTCACCGGACTGCTGACCGAGGAGGTGGCCCTGGTCAACTTCACCGGGATCCGGCTGCGTGGCCGCGACCAGGTCAAGGAGGTCATGGCCAAGGCGCTGAGCACCCCGTTGAAGGATGTGCTGACCAAGAACGAGCTGCTCGACGTCACGTTCCTGCGACCGGACGTGGCGCTGGCCCACCTGATCAAGCACGTCAACGACGGCCGCACAGGAGCGCTGACGTTCGTGCTGGTCAAAGAAGACGACGCCTGGCGGATCGCGCTCGCCCAGACCACTCCGGTGATGACGTCATGAGTGTGGCCCTGGTCATCGGCGCCACCGGTCAGCAGGGCGGCGCCACCGCACGTCACCTGCTGAGCCGCGGCTGGCAGGTCCGCGCCCTGGTCCGCGACCCGGAAAGCCCCGCCGCGCGCCGCCTGGCCGGCGCCGAGCTCGCGGTCGGTGACCTGGGAGACGCCGCCTCCCTGGAGCGGGCCATGCGGGGCGTCGATGCCGTGTTCAGCATGCAGGCCCTGGCCTACGAGCCGGAGACCCTCAAGGCCGAGGTACGGCAGGGCATGCTCGTCGCCGACATCGCCCTGGATACCGGAGTCGGGCACCTGGTCTACAGCTCGGTCGGCGGTGCCGAGCGGCGCACCGGGATCGAGCACTTCGAGAGCAAGGCGGCGATCGAGTCCTACATCCGCGCTCTGGGGTTGCCCGCGACCATCCTGCGGCCGGTGTTCTTCATGGACAACCTGCTGCACTACGCCGACGCCGCAGGCGAAAGGGTGATGGAGCTCCCGGTGCTCCCCGACCGGCCCATGCAGCTGATCGCCACCGACGACATCGGCCGCATCGCCGCGCACGTCATCGACCACCGCGACGACTACCTGGGCGCGGAGCTCGAGATCGCCGGCGACGAGCTGACCTTCACCGAGGTGGCCCAGATCTACGAGAAGGTCACCGGAGTGCCGACGCGCCTCCTCCCCCTGCCGATCAAGGAAAGGCTGTTCGAGTGGTTCGCCGAGAGCGGCTACCAGGCTGACCTCGCCGAACTACGCGACCACTTCCCCGGCTTGCTCACCTTCCAGGACTGGCTCGGCGGGCAGACCCGCTAGACGTCACTGACACGCACCACCGCCGTCGTGTCCGCGCTCACCTGGAGGAAGCCCGCATGGAGACCCCGGGCACAGTCGAGTTCATGAGGCCCGCCAACGTGCCCGCCGGGACGCCCATGGCAGTGGAGACGGCGATCCCGCCGATGCGCCTGCGGGAGCAGGCTTCGCGGCGGGCGATCGTGCTGACCGTTGCGGGTCTGTCCCATCAGCCGGTCGCGCGGGGGCACTGACGGATCTTGAAGGTGGGGTGACGAGGCGCGATCCGGTGGAACTCCGCCAAGGGGTCCGTCGGCCCCAGCCCCAGGTGCGGCCGGGCGCCGGGCGCGGCGGCGAGGTAGCGGCGCAGGATCTCGGCGCGCCACTCGGGCGGGATCTCCTCAAGCAGGATCAGGGTCTCACGACCCCGACGGCGGAGCGCGGCCCTGCCGCCCGCGGCCTGGACGTTCCGCACCCAGTTCCGCGACCGGAACCGAAGTGATCTTTCCGCTGCGGCGCCCCACCACCTTCAGTACGGCGGTACGGCGCGGCGACAGCCGCCGAGCCCCGTACACCAGGACATCGAGCCGGTTCATGAGCCGCATGAGCGCGTTCGGCCGCCCTCGTCGATACATCGCCCGTTTGAGTGCCGCGATCGGGCGTACAACGGCACGGCCGACGCTCCGCGCCTGCGTGGCACCTTCGGTCATCGCGCCCTTCTCCACAGCGCGACCGCGGCGAGACCAGGGATGCACGGAAGCACCTGCAGCCAGCCCAGCAGCGGCGCGAGGCCAACAACCCCAGAGGTGTCCTGGACAGTCAGCGTGGCGACCGCGATGCAGGTCGCGGTCGCGAGCAGCCCGATCGCCAGCCACGGAGCCCAGCGCTTACCGACTCGGGCCGCCCAGATCGTGCCGAGCCAGCCGAGGAGTCCCAGCAACCCGATCGTGGACAGGATCGCCAGATACGCAGTGACAGCGGCGTCGATCGCACCGGGCCGGTAGGCCGGATAGCTCGCGTGGATGTGGTCCGCCAGGACCGTCGTGGTGGATTGATCGATGAACGGAAAGAGGGCGGCGATCACGGTGAGCCCCGCCCCGATGTACATCAGCGCCAGCGGGGTCCTGTTGCGCGATCTGTGCTGCAGCGTCGTCATGGCATGAGCTCTTTCAGGTGAGTGGGTCGGTGACGGCCGGCACACAGCGGCGTCATCAGGCCCGCGACGGCGCGCGCCCGGGGCGGGTCGAGATCGTCCGCTTGCCATGCCCACCGCCCATGCTCAGCCGTTCCCCCGGGTCGGCCGGCGTGCGCGGCGCCGAACGCCCGCGCCCGAGGCGAGCCGCCGGCGCTGGCGAGGGTGCCGTCCGCTCACGGGCGCGGTGATGCGGCGCTCCTCGATTTTTCGGCGGTTCTGCGGCGCGCCCAGTAGGCGTACACCGCGGCCCCCAGCAACGGACCCCACACCGGGCACGGGAACACCAGGACGAACAGGACGCCGTCCACCCACGAGCCCATCTGGACGGCCCCGGCCAGCACACCGGGGGCCGAGACGCACAGCGCCACCGCGCCGAACGCGCCCGGCCCGACGGCCAGCATCACCGGGACGGGCCGCCCGCCCACCCGGGGCACCCACCGCGGCACGACCTCACCCCAGCGGCTGATCAGGCCGAGCGTCAGCACGACGGCCAGGACCGCGCTCAGGCCGATCAGGAACCCCTGCATCCGGGTGGCCGCGTCGCCGCCCTCCGCGGCGATCAGCGTGATGTGGCCGGTCCGCGGGTCGAAGCCGCCGAGCGGCCACGGCGTCACCCACGTCAGCCGCGCCAGCGCGTACGGCACGGGACAGAGGGCGGCCGCGATCGTGACGGCCCTCCCCCACCGCGGGACCGTCACCCTGCGCTCACGCGCGAACGATCCGTACGCGAGCCACGCCCACCCGACCGCGGCGATCGCCATCGCCCACGACCAGGCGATCCGCCCGCCGTACACGGCGAACCCGGAGGCCACGTTGACCAGGTAGCGGGAGACCGCGTCGGTCATGGTCAGCGACGCGATCAGCCCGGCTGGGAGCAGCACCGCCAGCACGTACGCGACGGGCCGCCGCCGTACGCACCCCACCGCCACCATCCCGGCGACCCCCAGCAGGACGGCAGGAATCAGCGCATACCCGATGGACGACAGCACGGACGCGTCCGACATCACCAGCAGGAAGAAGGCGCTCTCGACCACGGCGACCACGCCGGCGGCTCTCGGCCGGGACCGGACGCCGAGCGCCGCCAGCACCCCCAGCACGCCGGAGGCCACCATCAGGCCCACGCCCGGCCCGCGCTCGATCCAGTGGTTGACGCCCACCGTGACCTTGGCGGCCGCGCCGTACGGGTAGCTGCCGGGGACGAACCACCACAGGGCCGCGACCGCCAGCGTCGCCGCGGAGATCGTCGATGCCGTCAGACGGCGCATGATCACTTCCCCCCCGATCCCGAATTCACCAGCCGAGCTTGCCCACCGGCCGGACCTGGCGGATCCCCCGCCTGGGGATCTGTCCGGTCGCCGGTGCGGCGCCGGTAGTAGTGCACCGTGACGACGGCCAGCAGCGGCCCCCAGAAGGCCAGCGGCGCGTAGGTGAGGTAGAAGACGGCGCTCTGCCAGCCGTTCACGATCAGCCCGTCGGGCTCACCGGTGATCTTCATACCGAGCATCGACATGACCAGCGCGTACGGGAAGACCAGCAGCAGCGCCGCGCCGTTCCCGGCGCACACGACGACCGCCAGGACGGGGACCCTGCGGCCGCGCAGCACCGGCACCCAGCGCGGCCACACCTCGCCCCACTCGGCGACCAGCCCCACCGTCAGGAACGCCACCGCCTCGCTGACCACGCTGAGCCCGACGATGTACCACCACTGGGCGTCGAACATGACGGGGGCGTGGCTGCCGGGAGGCGGCGTGCCGTGCTCGACCAGCGGCACCCCGAAGTTCATCGCCGCGATCCGCCAGATTCCGGACGGCAGGGCGGTCAGCGCGGTCGCGTACGCCGTCCATACGGCCCAGCGCGGCACGCCGGCCGCTGTCCTGCCGTGCAGTCTCATCATGATGGTCGTGGTGGCGGTTGCGCTGTTCATAGCTGTGAGGCTCACAGCCCGGCGGCGGGCGAACATCCCCCAGGTGGGGGAAGGAGCGGCCCGGCGTGCCGGGCTAACATCGCCGACGTGAGCGGACATATCGGACGTGCCGTACGGGCGGTCCTCTATCAGGTGCTGGGCGCGGCGCTGCTGACCCCGGTCGCCGTGGTGCTCGGCCTGGCCGTCCTGAGCGAGCCGGCGCCGGCGCGCGTCCTGGTGCTGTGGGCGGCGTGCCTGCCCGCCTCGGTGCTGCTCGCCCTGGCGCCGCTGGTGCGGCGCATCGAGATCGCCGCGCTGGCCGAACTGCTCGACGTGCAGGTCTCCGACCGGGCCGACCGGGTCTACCTGGTGGCGCTGACGAGCCTGCACCTGTACGGCGGCGCGACGCTGGGCGCGGGCGTGCTCATGCTGTCACCGGGGCTGGTCCGGCTGGGCGATCTGACGCTGTGGCGCGACAGCCCCGCCGTCCAGGCCGAACCGCTGGCCGCCGTGCTCGAGCTGGAGGACGCCATGGTCGCGGCCGGGTTCGGGCAGCGGTGGGCGGCGCGCCGCCTGCTCCGCGCCGAACCGTCCCGCATGTTGGAGGAGCTCGGCCGCCGCCAGGCCCTCGCGATGGAGCTGCACGACGCGGTCGGGCACGCGCTCAGCGTCGTCCTCGTGCAAGGCATGGCCGCACAGGCCGCGCTCCAGCGCCCCGCCCCCCGTCCCGAGCAGGCCACGCGCTCACTGGACCACCTGCTCGACACCGCCCGCGCCGCCCAGGAGGACCTCGACGTGCTGCTCGGCGTCCTCGACGCCGGCGAGGCGGCACGCACGCCCACGCTCGACTCGCTCCACACCCTCACCCGCGGGCTCGACGTCCACGTGAACGCCGGCCCCCTCGACCGCATCCCCCCGGCCACCTCCCGCACCGCCTACGCCATCGCCCGCGAGGCGCTCACCAACGCCCTGCGCCACGGGTCCGGCCCCGTCACGCTCGACCTCGACACGGATGCCCCCGGCGAGCTGGTGCTGACCGTCGAGAACGCCACCGCCGCCTCCCCCGCCGCACCGGCCGGGCACCGGCGCGGCCTGACGGGCATGCGCATGCGAGCCCGCCTCGCCGGCGGCACGTGCACCACCCGGCAGGCCGAGACGACCTGGCGCGTCGAAGCGAGGCTGCCGCTGTGATCCGCGTCGTCCTGGCCGACGACGAGCCGCTGATCCGCGAGGGATGGGCCGCCATGCTCTCCCTCCACGACGACCTCACGGTCGTCGGTCAGGCCGCCGACGGCAGGCAAGCCGTCGAGGCCGGCGCGGGCGCCGACGTCGTGCTGATGGACATCCGCATGCCCCGCATGGACGGCCTCGCCGCAACCGTCGAACTGACCCGCCGTTCCCCGTCCACCCGCGTCGTCGTCGTCACCACCTTCGAGAACGACCAGCTGGTGTGGGCCGCCCTGCGCGCCGGAGCCGCCGGGTACGTGCTCAAACGCGCCCCGGCCGGCGAGCTGGTGGAAGCCGTCCGACTGGTGCACTCCCGCCGCGCGGTGCTCTTCCCCGACGCGCTGCGCCGCATCGCCTCCCCGCACCACGGCAGCGCCCGGCCGCGCCGCCCGGTCGCGCTCACACCCCGCGAACTCGAGGTGCTGCGGCACATCACGCTCGGACAGGCCAACCCGGAGATCGCCGCGGCCCTGCACGTGTCCCGGGAGACGATCAAGACCCACGTGACCAACGTCCTGGACAAACTAGGCGCCCGCGACCGCACCCACGCCGCCGTCCTGGCCTACGAACTCGGCCTGATCCTCCACGGCATCGAACCCGGCTGAACCCGGACCTACGGGGTTGACCGCCGATCTTCGGGTCGCGCTCCTGACCCGCATGACGAACAGGGCCTGGTTCAACAAGGACCAGCAGCTTGCTCCGACGGTCTTCCCGTCGGCTGGCACGAAGGCGTCCTCGCGCCGAAGCTTCTTCACCGGCGTTTCCCCGGGCGACACCCGATGGCCCACCACGCCGCTGCCCGGCGCGGCGGCAAGCCCTGTGTCAGTAGCTCTTCGCGTCTGCTGCATGGTAGAAGACCTGACGGGCACCTGCGCTGTGCGTGAGCCTGGGCTGCGCGTCGACCACGGCGGAGGGGGTGACCGTCGTTCCCGTCGCCAACGCGTATGCGTGGGCAAGCCGCTCCAGGGCAGCCGACGTCGCGCTGTCGCCGGCACTTCAGTGTGCTCAGTCCGGCAGGCCGGCAGGAGGCCGAGGCCACTTCGTACAGGGGCGCCCCCGACACCTTACGAACATAAATGTAAGTACCTGCTGAAATAGTAGGTACTTGAGGAAATGTCCGTGAAGCCTCCAGCATGGACGAGCACGTCACTGACGACTTGGACTGGAGCATCACATGACCGACCACCGCACCCCGGTGACCGTCCTCGGGCTCGGCTCGATGGGTACGGCGCTGGCCGAGGCTTTCATCGAGGCGGGACATCCCACGACGGTGTGGAACAGGACCGCGAGCAAGGCCGCACCCCTGGTCGCCAGAGGCGCACGCCACGAGACGGCGATCGCCGACGCCGTCGCCGCCAGCCCGCTCATCATCGCCATCCTGACCACCTACGACCACACGCGGGAGGCACTGGAACCGGCCGCCGCCGCGCTGGCCGGGCGCTCCCTCGTCACCCTGAACAGCGGCTCCCCCGCCGGCGCCAGGGAGATGGCCGCCTGGGCGACCGGGCACGGCGCCAGGTTCCTCGACGGGGCGATCAAGAACGTGCCTTCGGCCGTGGGCAAGCCGGACACCCTCCTGTACTACGGCGGCGACAGGTCCGTCTTCGACGAGTACGAGACGACGCTGAGAGTGCTGGGCGGCGACACGGTCCATCTCGGCGACGAGAGCGACCTCGCCGCCCTCTACGAGATGGCGGTGGGCGGCACCTTGCTGCCGGCGCTCGTCGGCTTCTTCCAGGGCGCCGCCGCCGTCCAGGCGCGGGGACTGGAGGCCGCCACGCTGGTACGGTTCACCGTCAAGTGGCTGGAAATGATCAACTCCATCCTGCCGGTCTTCGCGGAGGAGATCGACAGCGGCGACTACACCAAGCCGATGTCGACGGTGAACCTCTTCCTCGAGGGAGCCGTCTATGACGAACAGCTCGGCGAGGAGGCCGGCGTCGACGTGGCCTGGCACGCCCCCTTCCACGACCTGCTGAGGCGGGCCGTCGAAGCGGGCCACGGCGACCACAGCATCTCCGCCCTGGTGGAGGTGCTCAAGAAGCCGTAACCAGTGGCGGATGAGCCAGCCGTCCTCCCTCACCTGGGCGTGTGCCGTCCGGGCTCACCGGCCAGGAAGACGGGTGGTGACCTCCTGGAGCAGCCAGCCGTTGCCGTCGGGGTCGCTGAAGGAGGCGAAGGAGAAGTAGCTCTGGCGGTCCGGAGCCGGGCCGGAGACGCGCCGCCCCCCGGTCCCCGCCTCAGGGAGCGCCCCTCCCGCGTCATGGAACACCTCACCCACGTCGGCCCCGCGGTCGATGAGCGCGGACCGTGCCGCGTCGATGTCGTCGACGATCAGGTACAGACCCTGCATCGAGCCCGGCGCGGCCGAGGTGACCCCGGTGCCGAAGATGACCGAGCACCCCGAGCCGGGTGGAGTCAGCTGTACCGCCCGGAAGTCGTCCCCGGCGACGACGTCGGCGTCCTCCCGCCACCCGAGGGCCTTGTAGAAGTTCTTGGACCTGTCCACGTCGGCGACCGGAACCACCACGACCTCGAGCTTCATGTCCACGGCCTCGGATCCTCCCCCTCGATGCCGGTGACCTGTGTACGCCACCGGGGCTGCTGGTGCGTCAGGGGGGATCGCCCCTCCTACACTCGCGTCCCCCACCGTCGAAGTCCAGGGGCGGCAGCTTCAACTGTTGGCAGGCGATCGGCCAACTTTCGGGGCCGACAAGCCGGCAGGGCGCCGAACCAGCCCGACGCCTTTACAAAGTAGATCAGGTTGGGACGACGAGCCGGGTCTCGTAGGCGAAGACCACCGCCTGTACGCGGTCGCGCAGCTCCAGCTTGGTCAGGATCCGCCCCAGATGCGTCTTCACCGTCGCCTCCGCCACCTGCAAGGCCTCGGCGATCTCGACGTTGGACAGGCCGCGCGCCACCTCCACCAGCACCTCCCTCTCGCGCTGGGTCAGCAGCCGCAGCCGCTCGGCGCTCGTGCCTGCCGCGCCGGTGGGAAGCTGATGGGCGAAGGTCTCCAGCAGGCGGCGGGTGATTCTCGGGGAGACCACGGCGTCGCCGGCCGCGACCGTACGGATCGCCGCGAGCAGCTCCTCCGGCAGGGCGTTCTTGAGCAGGAAGCCCGACGCCCCCGCCCTCAGCCCGGCGAAGGCGTACTCGTCCAGGTCGAAGGTGGTGAGGATGAGCACGCGAGCCTGCCCCCTGTCGCGGACGATCCTGCGAGTCGCCTCGATCCCGTCGAGACCGGGCATGCGGACGTCCATGAGCACGACGTCGGGGCGCAGCCGCCGCGCCAGCCGTACGGCCTCGGCCCCTTCACCCGCCTCCCCCACCGCCTCCATGTCCTCCTGGGCGTCGAGCACCATGGTGAACGCCATGCGCAACAGCGGCTCGTCGTCGACGAGCAGCACCCGGATCGTCACAGGACCCTCTCCCCCGCCGTGCCGAGGTCGAGCGTGGCCGACACCTGCCAGCCTCCGCCCGGCAGCGGGCCCGCGCGCAGCGTCGCGCCGTACGCCGCGGCCCGCTCCCGCATGCCGACGATGCCGTGACCCGAACCAGGGGGCCCCACACCGCGGCCGTCGTCGGTGACCTCGACCGTGACGCTCTCCGGCGAACAGCGGACCAGCACCTCGGCGCCGGTGCCAGGCGGCGCGTGCTTGAAGGTGTTGGTCAGGGCCTCCTGGACCAGCCGGAAGACGGTCAGCTGCGCGGCGACGGGAACGGGCGCGGGATCCCCCTCGAGGGCCAGGCGCAATGGCAGACCCGCCGCGCGCATCTGCCCCGCGAGGGACTCCAGCTCGGCGATGCCGGGCATCGGGTGGCGCAGCGCCTCGGGTTCGTCGGCCCGCAGCACGCCGAGGGAGCGCCGCATGTCGGTGAGCGCCTGCCGTCCGGTGTCGGAGATCTGGCGCATGGCGGCGGCCGCCCTGTCGGGCGAGCGGCGCTGGGCGAAGCCGGCGCCGTCGGCGAGCGCGACCATGACAGAGAGGTTGTGGGTGACGATGTCGTGCATCTCGCGGGCGACGCGGGCGCGCTCGCCGGCCACCGCGAGCATGGCGCGCTGGTCGCGCTCGCGTTCGAGACGGAGCGCGCGATCACGCAGGGAGTCGAGGTAGGCGCGCCTGATCCGCGTGTTCACCCCGGTGAGCACGACGGCCACGGCGACGGCGTTCAGGAAGACGAC
The DNA here is from genome assembly GCF_039533245.1 of Nonomuraea recticatena. NCBI lineage: Bacteria > Bacillati > Actinomycetota > Actinomycetes > Streptosporangiales > Streptosporangiaceae > Nonomuraea > Nonomuraea recticatena. Next base: position 25,305 of record NZ_BAAATE010000039.1, read on the forward strand.
CGCGCTGAGCAGGCCGCCGTACGGCGCCGCCCACCGCGCGCAGGCCAGCAGGATGCCCGCTTCGAGCGCGACCGCGGCCGCGAGCGTACGCCGCCACGGGCAGCGGGCCGCCACCGTGTACATCGCGACCAGCAGCGCCACGTCAGTCAGCAGCTGGATGTCGGACAGCCACTGGACGAAGGCGACCGCGGCCACCGCGCAGAAGACCACCAGCGGCGCGCGCCGCCGCCACACCAGCGGCGCCGCCAGCGCCGCGTGCAGCAGCAGCGGCCCCATGGCGCCCTGGTAGACCGCGCCGTTGAGCCCCGCGCCGCCGAAGAACACCACCGCCGCCAGGCAGGCGTCGAACGCCGTCGCCGGGATCCTGCCGCCGGCCCGTGACAGGGCCCTGACCGGCCGCGCCATCCGGGCGGAGACGAAAGCGGCGTACTTCACGAGGGCAGCCGATTCATGACGCCAACATAGTCGTCCCGCCCGCGGGCACGGCACGCGCGCGGCGGCCGGCGTCAGACCACAGTCGTACGTCCCACGCTCGCCGCCTCAGGAGAATCCGCAGGTCAAGGCGACTGCGGCGGGCCGCGACCCGAGCACCGCCGCACGGCGGGGAAACCCCACCGGAGGCTGACGCGAAGGACCACCCCTGCGACCTAGCGTCGTACCCCGGCCCGGCGTGTGGCTCTACGAAGGGGAACATTCGATGCGTGGACGAGGGATCGCCGTGACGGCATTGCTGGCGGGTGGCTCGCTGGTCGCCGTGCAACCGGCCGCGGCCGACGGAGGCGCGGCCAGGTTCGAGCGGCAGCAGATCACCTGGCGTGGTTGCGCAACAGGGCCAGGAGATCAGGCCGGCAAGGAGCTGGACGCGGCGAAGGCCCAGTGCGCCGTGGTGACCGTGCCGCTCGACTACCGCCGCCCGGGCGGACCGACGATCAAGGTCGCCATGTCCAGGCTGAAGGCCACCGATCCGGGACGCAGGCGTGGAGTCCTGCTGTACAACCCCGGCGGACCCGGCGTCCCCGCCATGTCCCTCGTGCTCCAGGTGAAGCGGGTGGCCCCCGCCGTGGCCGCCCGCTACGACCTGATCGGGATGGATCCCAGGTTCGTCGGACGGAGCACCCCGCTGAACTGCGGCTGGCCCCGCACGGTGGTCGGGTCCGCGGGCAAGGACAGGCGCACCTTCGACCAGGGCGTCGCGCTGGCCAGGGACCTGGCCGCCCGCTGCGCCGCGCACAAGGAGCTGCTGCCGCACGCCTCCACCCGTAACACCGCCAGGGACATGGACGTCATCAGGGCCGCGCTCGGCGAGCCCAGGCTGTCCTACCTCGGCTCCTCCTACGGCACCTATCTGGGAGCGGTCTACCTGCAGCTGTTCCCGCGCCGCGCCGACCGGGTCGTCCTGGACAGCGCCGTCGACACCGGCCTGTTCGGCCCTGACCTGACCCGCACACAGGGCGCCGCGCTCAACGCGGTCCTGCGCGACTGGGCGTCGTGGGCGGCCCGCCGTCACGGCCGCCATCGCCTGGGCACCACCACCGCCGACGTGCTGGCCACCGTCGCCAGGATCGACACGGCCGCCGCCCGCGCTCCCCTGCGGGTGGGCCGCCACAGGCTCGACACGCGGGCGCTGCCGATGGTCCTGTTCGGCGTCACCGCGGGTGACAGCGAGGAGGCCTATGCCGCCTTCTCCGCCGACGTCCGGGTCCTGAGCCAGGCCGCCCGCGGCGTCGAGGTCACTCCCACACCGGTACTCGACCAGGTGCTGACCGGCCTGTCCGCCCCCGACTCCGAAGGATCGGCCGCGGTCCAGACGGCGATCATGTGCGCGGACCGGGCGGCCTCGCGCGACCCCGAGACCTACTACCGTGACATCCAGGCCCACCGCGCCGACGAAGGCCTGTTCGGGCCGCTGACGCGCAACCTCGGCCCCTGCTCGTTCTGGCCGGCCGCCCCCGCCGAACCTCCCACCGAGGTCCGCAACGACGTGCCCGTCCTGATGGTGGGCGCCACCGGTGACCCCGGCACCCCCTACGCGGGCCAGCTGCGCACCCACCGCGCCCTGACCGGCTCGCGTCTGGTGACCCTGCGCGGCGCCTTCCGCCACACCGTGTACGGCGGGCTCTTCGCCCCCCGGAACGGCTGCGTCGACGACGCGGTCAACCGCTACCTGGCCAACGGCGTCCTACCCGCCACCGACACGTTCTGCTGACCCTCGCGGCTCCGGACTGTCGGCCCGCCGTCAGCCGTCCGGCATGGAGACGGGCCGACCGCGTGGGAGGTGTCACCCCCCGGCCGGCACGCGCTCCAGGATGACCACCGGGATCCGCCTGCTGGTCTTCGTCCGGTACCGCTCGTAGTCCTTCCAGAGCCCCGCCATGAGGCCCCACAGGCGTTCGCGCTCCTCCCCCTCGGCCTCCACCGCCCTGGCCGCGAACCGGTCGGCCGCCACCTGCACCTCCACGGCGGGATCGGCGAGCAGGTTGAGGTACCAGGCGGGATGCTCCTCGCCGCCCCCGTTCGACCCCACGACGATCAGCCGCTCGCCGTCCGTGCCGTAGATCAGCGCGGTCCTCCTGGGCAGCCCCGACACCCGGCCGCGCGTGGTGAGCAGCAGCGTCGTCACCCCCCAGCGCCGATGTCCCTTGCGCCCGTCGGCGTTGGCCCGGGTCAGCGCGATGAGGCTCTCCCCTGGCAGGGTCGTCGAGGTGCGGATGTAGTCGTCGAGGAGGTCGTCCGGGATGTACAGCGACTTCGCCTGAAGCTTGGCGAACCAGGTCTGCCGGGCGAGCGGCGCGGTGAGCCTGACGAGCCAGTGGCTCAGGCCCGGCAACGGTATGCCCTGAGTCAGGGCGCTGGTGATGACCACGCGCGTGACCACCTCGGGGTGGAACGCGGCCAGTTCGAGCGCAAGCTGTGCGCCGAGCGAAAAGCCCGCCACAGTGATGTCCGCGCCGGCAGGGAACCGCCCCGAGGTAGGCGGCGAGCTCGGCGACGACCGCCGCGCTCGTCGTGAAGGCCACGTCATGGCTGTGGCCGTGACCGGTTCCTGCACGAGCCCGCCCGGAGCGACGAGGACCGCGACGAGGACCGCGACAAGGACGCTGCAGGGCCACATCGGGTGCCGCGGGCTTGGCCCTGACGCGATGGACATGCCTGCCTTTGCGAAAGTTTGGGGCAGATCAGGCGGCCGGCGGCCCGATGGAGCGCGAATAACCGGGCTGAGGAGACATTTCCTCACGATCAATGGGAGAACACCATGAAGGGCATCCTCATCGCCGCAGCACTGACGCTCGCCACCTCGGTGGCCGGCGCCACCTCCGCGTCCGCCTCCCCGCAGGCGGCCGCCGAGCCGTTCGGGCCGGCGTGCTCGTCGGTCCCCGCCTCGGGTGAAGGCAGCCTCACCGCGATCGCCGACCAGCCGGTGGCCACCGCGGCCTCCACCAACCCGGAGCTGTCGACGCTGGTCACCGCGGTGAAGAAGGCCGGGCTCGTCGAAACGCTCAACTCCGCCAAGGCCATCACGGTCTTCGCGCCGACCAACGACGCCTTCGCCGCGATCCCGAAGCAGGACCTGGACGGGGTGCTGGCCGACAAGGCCGCGCTCACCAAGATCCTGACCTACCACGTGGTGGACGGCAAGAAGGCCCCCTCCGACCTGACCGACGCCCAGCTGACCACGCTGCAGGGCGGCAAGCTGACCGCCAAGGGCTCGGGCCAGGACTACACGGTCAACGAGGCCAAGGTCGTCTGCGGCGACGTCCCCACCGCCAACGCCACCGTCTACGTCATCGACAAGGTCCTCATGCCGGAGTGACGCCGCCATCGCCTCCCGCGCGTCTGGTACACACGTTCCATGAGTTCGCCTATCGCCCAGCGCCTTCAGGTCGTGCCGTCGGTGTTCGCCGTGGACCACCTGCCGCACGCGACCTTCCCCGAGGACGACGAGTGGATCGCGCTGGTGCGCGCCCCCGAGGGGCTCACCGTCGTGCGCGAGACCTGGCCGAGCGGTTCGGGCGAGCGCTGGATCGGCCTGTACGGCGGCGCCACGGCCCACGACCTCGACGTTCCCGGCATGCTCGCCGCGATCGTGAGCCCGCTGGCCGAGGCGGCGATCCCGGTCTTCGTCGCCTCGACCTACCACGCCGACCTGGTCCTCGTGCCCGAGCAGAGGGCCAGGATGGCGGTCACCGTCCTGGAAGAGGCGGGCCATCGGGTGGACACCAGGCACCTGCAGCCGGCCGACGGCTGACCGGAGGCGGGCGCCCGCTGACACGCGCGAGGCAGACGGGTGATGGCGCGCTAGTTCAGGCGGGTGATGCGGCCCAGCGCCGGCGGCTGGAGAGGGGTGTTGGCGCGGATGTGAGACTCGAAGGCCTCGATGTCGCGGACCTTCTCCACCCGCTCGGTGCCCTCGGTCAGCACGCTGAAGCCGTCTCCCCCTGTGGCGATGAAGGAGTTGGCCGTCACCCGGTATCTCCCCGCCGGGTCGACGACGGCGCCGTTGAGCTTGATGGTCGCCGGGTCGATCTTGTCGCAGGCCGGCTTGGCGTTGTCGTAGGTGAAGGTGAAGCCCTTCGAGACGCCGAGGACCCTGGCGGTGCTCTGGCCGCACCACTGCTGCTCCAGGAGCCGCTCCACCTGTGCTCCCGTCAGGGTCATCGTCACCAGCATGTTGCTGAACGGCACCACGCGCAGCGCCTTGCCGTGCGTGACCAGGTTGGACATCTCGTTGCCCGTCGGGTGGACCAGGAGGTCGCCGCCGATGCCGCCGCCGTACGGGGGCTGGATCGCGATCTGGGCGCCGCCGGTCTCAGGCGAGGAGGTCGCGGCCAGACGCCCGTCGGCCAGGGCATGGGCGATGGTGGATTCGCCCGCGGCGTTCCTAATTGTCGTCAGGTCGCGATGGATCAGGCCGACAGGCCGGTCGAGCAGGCGCTGGGCGTACTGATCGGACTCGCGGCGCAGCGCGGCGATCGCACCGTTCGGCTCGATGTCGTGCGTGACGGTGATGTTCTCCGCCTGGTGCGCGGTCGGGTTGCCGGTGGCGCGGTCGATCGTGAGCTTGATCCGGGTGAGCTCGCGGGTGTGGCCTGAGGTCTGGGTGACGGGGATGCCGTTGATCTCGCAGATGTAGGGGTTGTGGGTGTGTCCGGAGATCACAGCGTCGACCTCGGGGTCGAACTTCGCGACGATGTCCTTGATCGGCCCGGCCAGGTTGTTGCACTGGTTGGGCAGTCCGCCGCCGGTCTGCCCGCCGCCCTGGTGGATCAGGACCACGATGGTGCGCACGCCCTTGGCCTTCAACTCGGCGGCATAGGCGTTGACGGCCTGGGCCTCGTCACGGGCTTCCAGGGGGGTGGTGGGCCCTGGCGCCTCCTTCAACGTGTTCTTGTACGAGACGCCGATGACCCCGATCTTGATCCCCTTCAGCTCCTTGACGATGTAGGGAGCGAAGGCGGGCTTGCCTGTCGTGGTGTCGACGATGTTGGCGCCCAGGTAGGGGAAGGACGCGCCCTTGAAGTTGGGCCGGGCGCAGCCGTCGATGGGGTGGCAGCCGCCGTTCTCCATCCGGCGCAGCTCGGCCACGCCCTCGTCGAACTCGTGGTTGCCGACGCTGGAGGCGTCCAGGCGCATGAGGTTCAGGGCCTCGATGCCGGGCTCGTCGTGCTGCAGGGTGGCGTTCATCGTGCTGGAGGAGATGTTGTCGCCGGCGGCGAGCCGCAGGGTGCCCTCGGGGTTCTCCCGCTGGAGCCTGTCGAAGTGGGCGGCGAGGTACTCGGCGCCGCCTGCCTCGACAGGACCGCCGGGGGTCATGGCGAAGCTCGTCGGCAGGGCGGAGTGGAAGTCGTTGATTCCGAGTAACTGGATGTCGACCGTGTCGGCCTTGACGGGCAGCAGGGCTGTTCCGCCCAGCAGCAGCGCGGCGAGCAGGTTGCGCATGTGCGTCCCTTCGGGGGGTTTCTGTCGGGGGCGAGCGTAGACACGCGCACTCGTGGAAGTAAAGACTCTCACCGATGTGATCGCTTGAGGGAATTATTCACATCACGGAGGAGTGAGTGCCAGGTCAGTCAGGTGAACTATTGACATAGAGCTGTGAAATGGAGGAAATTCCTCCCATGGCCGAGCCGGCAGAGAACTATTCACCCATCCTGACCCGCATCCGCGGGGTCGAGCCCACGCTGACCGCCGCGCACAGGCGCATCGCCGAGACGATCCTCGCCGAGCCCGCCGCCGTCGCCGCCTCCACCATCACGGAGCTGGCCGAGCGCTGCTCCACCTCGCTGACCACGATCACCCGCTTCTGCCGCGAGCTGGGCCTGACCGGCTACCCCGAGCTCAGGCTCGCGCTCGCGGCCGAACAGGGCCGCACCACCGCCAACCCGCGCGACAGCGCGCTCATCGCCTTCTCCCCCGACGACCCGGCGAGCATGGTGCTGCGCAGCCTGCTGGCCAGCGACGTGCGCGCCATGGAGGAGACCGCGGCGCAGCTCGACGTGGCGGCGGTGGACCGGGCCGTCTCCGCCCTGGTGCGGGCCAGGTTCATCGACTTCTTCGCCGTCTCGGGCAGCGCGGGGGTGGCCATGGACCTGCACCTCAGACTGCACGCCGTCGGCCGCCCTTGCGCGCTGTGGCCCGACGTCCACAGCGCCGTCTGCAGCGCGAACGCCCGCGACCACCGTGACGTGGCGCTCGGCATCTCCCACTCCGGCACCACCGCCGAGGTCGTCGAGCCACTGGCCATCGCCAAGGAGCGCGGCGCCACCACCATCGCGGTGACGAACTTCCCCCGCAGCCCCCTGGCGGAGGTCGCCGACATCGTGCTGACCACCGCGGCGCAGGACACCCCCTTCCGCGCCGGTGGGGTGGCCGCCCGCCACACCCAGATGCTCGTCCTGGACTGCCTGTACATCGGCGTCGTCCAGCGCACCCACGAGACCAGTAACCAGTTGCTGACCACCGCCACGGAGGCGGTGGCCAAACACCGCCTGCCCCAACGCTGATCCAGGAGTCCCCCCATGCGTCTGGCCCCCGTAGCGGCCGCCATCGTGCTGTCGGTCGCCGCCTGCGCGCCCAGCTCGCCCTCGACCCCCGCCCAGTCCCAGGACAAGGTCACGCTGTCCGTCTGGGGATGGGGGCCCGAGGAGAACTACGACAAGATGTTCGCCGCCTACGAGAAGCTCCACCCCGGTGTCGACGTCGACGCCCGCTCCTTCACCACCGCCACCGAGTACGACACGATCCTGTCCACAGGCCTGGCCGGCGACAGCGGCCCCGACCTGGCCTGGCTGCGCGCGGGCGCGAACCTGCAACCGCTCGTCGAGGCGGGCAGGCTGCTGCCGCTGGAGACCTCCGACGTGCCCGGGCTCAAGGACTACGACGAGGGCGTGCTGCGCTCGGCCAAGGGCGACAAGGACGGCAAGGTCTACGGCGTCCCGTTCGCCGTGCAGACCCTGCAGGTGATCTACAACAAGAAGATCTTCGCCGACCACGGCATCACTCCGCCCCGGACCTGGGACGACATGATCGCGGCGGCCGAGAAGCTGAAGGCCAACAAGATCGTCCCGTTCGCCTTCGGCGGCAAGGACGACTGGATGCTGCCCATCGTGGCCGGCATCTTCGGCACCGCCACCTGGGGCGGCGACACCTTCCTCGACGACGTCAAGGCCAAGAGGAAGACGTTCACCGACCCAGCGTTCGTCGAGGGCATCGACCAGCTCAACAAGCTCAAGCCCTACTTCCCCGACGACGTGGCGGGCGTCTCCTACACCGACGCCCAGATCCTGTTCTCCTCGGGCAAGGCGGCCATGTTCCCCGGCGGCCTGTGGGAGCTGAACTTCTTCGCCGAGAACGCCAAGGGCGTCGAGCTGGGCGTCTTCACCCCGCCCGCGCCGAAGGGCGGCCAGGGCATGATGCCGGGCTTCACCGACGGCTCGTACGGCATCAGCGCCAAGACCAGGCACAAGGCCGAGGCGCTGAAGTTCGCCGCCTGGCTCGCCTCCAAGGACTACGGCCAGCTCTTCACCGACACGCTGAGCGTCTTCTCCGCCGTGCCGGGCGTGAAGCCGACCGACCCGCTGCTCAAGGAGGTCTCCACCACCTTCGACAAGCAGGGCGCCACGTACTTCATGAACGAGTTCGCGTACGGCAACCCGTCCTCGCAGGCCGTCTTCTCCAAGTCGCTGCAGGAGATGCTGCTCGGCCGCATCACCGCCGAGCAGGCAGCCGAGCAGCTCGACAAGAGCGTGGCCACATGGCTCTGAGCACCACCAGGCGGGGGTCGTCGTACCTGTTCCTGATCCCCGCCTTCGTCCTGTACTCCCTCTTCGTCGTCTACCCGCTGTTCACCGGCCTGACCTACAGCGTGTTCTCGTGGAAGGGCACGCTGCGCGACACCTTCGTCGGCTTCGCCAACTACGCGGGCCTGCTCACCGAGTCCTTCCGCGACCAGCTGCTGCCCGCGCTCGGCCACAACTTCCTGCTGTTCGCGGGGACCATGCTGGTGCAGAACACGCTGGGGCTGGCCTTCGCGCTCGCACTGTCGCGGGTGCGGCGGGGCAAGCGCGCGCTGCAGACGATGTTCGCCCTGCCGTACCTGGTCAACCCGCTCGTCATCGGCTATCTCTGGACGCTGCTGCTGAGCCCGACCTTCGGGCCCGTCAACTCGCTGCTGCGCGGGGCGGGTCTGGAAGGTCTGGCGATGCCGTGGCTGGGCGATCCGGCCACGGCGCTGCCGACCGTGATCGTGATCACCACCTGGCAGTGGGTCGGCTTTCCGATGCTGCTGTTCAGCGCCGCCCTCGGCGGCATCCCCCAGGAGTACGCCGAGGCGGCCCGAACCGACGGGGCGACCTCCTGGCAGGTGTTCCGGCGCATCACGCTGCCGCTGCTGCGCCCCGCGATGGCCACCATCACGATCCTGAGCTTCATCGGCAGCATGAACACCTTCGCGCTGGTCTACGCCCTCGGCGGCTCGAACGGCGCCCCCGCGGGCGCCACCGACGTGCTCGGCCTGCTGTTCTATCGAGCGGCGTTCGCCTCGGGCGACGTCAACGCCCTGGGCACCTCCTCGGCCCTGGCGGTCTTCATGTTCACCTTCATCTTCGGCTCGACCCTCCTGCTCGAGCGCGTGCTGAGGAGGCGGACGTGAGAACCCTCTGGATCAAGCTGCTGCTGTGGGGCTACGCCGTCTTCTCCATGGCGCCCCTCGTCGTGATGGTGCTGAGCTCCTTCCGGCCGACCAGCGAGATCTTCGACGATCCGATCGGACTGCCCACGGGGTCGGCGTTCGACAACTACGCCAAGGCCTGGACCGAGGCCTCCTTCTCCACCTACGTCGTCAACTCGGTGATCGTCGTGGTGTCGGCGGTGCTGCTCGGCGCCGTCGTGTCGCTGCTGGCCGCCTACCCGCTCGGGCGCAGGCGCTTCGGCGGGCGCGGCCTGTTCACCGCCTACTTCATCTCCGGCATGACGCTGCCGGCGCACCTCGGCGTGCTGCCGCTGTTCTACCTGCTGGAGAGCATGGGGCTGGTCGACTCGCTGCTGGGCCTGATCCTCGTCTACGCGGCGGGGTCGATCCCGTTCAACGTCTTCGTGCTCACCGCGTTCTTCCGGCAGCTGCCGTACGAGCTCGACGAGGCCGCCTCGCTGGACGGCGCGGGCCCGCTGGCGACGTTCTGGCACGTGATGCTGCCCCTGGTACGGCCGGCGATCGCGACCGTGATCGTGTTCCAGTTCGTCCCCCTGTGGAATGACTTCTTCTACCCGCTGGTCCTGATGCGCGACGAGAGCAAGCTGACACTGCCCGTCGGGCTCACCCACTTCTTCGGCGAGTTCCAGAACGACTGGGGGACGCTCTTCGCCGGGCTGGTGATGACGACGATCCCCCTGGTCGTGCTGTTCGTCCTCGCCACGCGCCAGATCGTGGCCGGCCTCACCGCCGGCATGAACCGTTGAGGAGCACCCTGTGGACCTTGTGACAGCCTTCGCCGACGAGGCGCGCAGACGCACCGACGAGCTGGTGACCGGCCAGCTGCCCGCCATCAGGAGGGCGGGGGCGCTGATCGCCGAGGCGGTGCTGGCCGGAGGGGTGGTGCACGCCTACGGCACCGGCCATTCCGAGGCGGCGGCGCTGGAGCTCGCGGGACGGGCGGGCGGGCTGATTCCCGCCAACCGGCTCGCCCTGCGCGACCCCGTGGTGCTGGGCTCGGCGAAACCCGGTGACGTCGACCCCTTGGCCGAGCGGGACCCGAGCACCGCCCACCGGGTGCTGGCCCTGCACACGATCGAACCCGCCGACGTCTTCATGATCGCCTCCAACTCCGGCGGCAACGGCTCGACCGTGGAGATGGCGAAGCTGGTCAAGCAGCGCTCGCTGCCGCTCATCGCGATCACGTCCATGGCGCACACGAGCGCGATCACCTCGCGCCACCCTTCGGGCGAGCGGCTGTTCGAGCTGGCCGACGTCGTGATCGACAACCTCGCCCCGTACGGCGACGCGGTGCTGGAGACCGAGCACGGTCCGGTGTGCGGCATCTCCTCGATCACCTCGGCGCTGGCCGTCCAGCTGATGGTGGCGGAGGCGATCGGCCTGCTGGGCGCGGCGGGAATGGTCCCGCCCACCTACCTGTCCGCCAACATCCCCGGCGCCGACGCGCACAACGAGGCGCTGCAGGCGCGGTACGCGGGGCGGATCAGGATCGGTGCGCTGTGACGCTGACGATCGCGGCCTTCTGGCCGCCGCCTCCGCACGAGACCACGGTGGCGCGCTACCGCGAGATCGCCGACGCGGGCATCGACCTGGTCATCACCGGCAACTACCTCAACGACACGATCATCATCGGGCACGCGCTGTCCTGCGCCGACGAGGCGGGTCTGGAGGTGCTGGTCGCCTCCGACCCGCGCGTCGAGGTGCTCATGCGGGACCTGGACCCCGGCGAGGAGCAGACCAGGGCGCTCATCGGCAGGGTGATCGACGACTACCGCGGCCACCGCTCCTTCCGCGGCATCAGCCTGATGGACGAGCCGCTGCCCGACCGCTTCGAGCGCCTGGCGACGGGGGTGTCCGTGGTGCGCTCGCTGGGCCGGCTCGCCTACGTCAACCTCTTCCCGAGCCATGCCACCGGCCCCTACGACGCCTACGTGGGTGACTTCGTCTCGACCGTCCGCCCTGCCCTGCTCTCCTTCGACCGCTATCCCTTCCTGTCCTCAGGCGAGGACGCCGGCTACTTCGCCGACCTGGCCACGATCCGCGACCACGCCGCCAGAGCGGGCGTGCCGGCCTGGATGTACGTCCAGACGCTCGCCTACGACGGGCACCGGGCACCCACCGCCGCCGAGATCGCCTGGCAGGTCAACACGGCGCTGGCCTACGGCTACACCGGCGTCCAGTACTTCACCTACTGGACCCCCGACCCTTCACGCGGAGAGGGCTTCCAGCCCGCCCTGATGGACGGCGGGCGGCCCACCGAGCGCTACGGCGTCGTGCGCGACCTCAACACCCGCTGGCTGCGGCCGGTGGGCGACGAACTGGCGCGGCTGCCGTGGACGTCGGCGGGCCACACGGGCCCGCCGCCCGCCGGAGCGCGCCCCCTGGAGGATGGCGTCGTCGTCGGAGGCGAGGTCGTGGTGGGCAGGTACGGCGCGCGGCACCTGTTCGTGTGCAACGCCCGCCACGACGCCAGCACCGAGGTCACGCTGGCCGCCAGGGCCGCCGCCTTCGACCCGGCCACCGGCTCCTACCAGCCGGGCGCCTCCACCTTCCCGCTCGCTCCCGGCGCCGCACGCCTGGTGCGCCTGGAGTCCTGATGCTCTTCGCCGGCGTCGACGCGGGCGGCACCTCCACCCGGGTCGCGGTGCACACCGCCTCGGGCGCCAGGGTGGGCTACGGCACGGCGGGCGGCGGCAACCCCAGCGCGCACGGGCCCGCGGCGGCGGGCGAGGCGATCGCGGCGGCTCTGCGCCAGGCGATCCACGGCCTTCCGCCTGACTCGGTGACCGCCTCGGTGGCCGGTGTGGCCGGCTCGGACGACGGGTTCGCCGCCGTGCTGCGCCGCGTCTGGGCCGAGCAGGGGCTGACCCACTCCCCCAGGCTGGTCAGCGACGTGGACGTCGCCTACGCCGCGGGCACGCACGCGCCGTCGGGCACGCTGTTGCTGGCCGGGACGGGGGCGGCCGCCGCCAGGTTCACCGCCCGTGAGATCGACGGCGTCGCCGACGGGCTCGGGTGGTTGCTGGGCGACGAGGGAGGCGGCTTCTGGATCGGGCGGGCCGGGGTGCGGGCCGCCGTCCGCGAGCTGGACAGGGGCTCGCCCGGCGGCCCGCTCGTGGAACTGGTCACGCGACGCTTCGCCGTGGCGGGGCCGCCCCGGCGGCGGGCCGACCAGATCGTCAGGATGGCGCAGGCCGACAGGATGACGCTGGCCGCCAGCGCCCCTCTGGTCGGGCAGGCCGCCGAGCTGGGCGACCCGCGCGCCCGCGAGATCGTCCGCGAGGCCGCGGAGCGCCTGGTGGCCTCGGCCGTCCGGGTGCATCGCGCGGGGCCGGTCGTGCTGGCGGGAAGCGTCCTGACCAGCGAGGGTCCGGTCCGCCGGGCCGTACTCGGCCTGCTGGAGGGACAGGACCCCGCGCGGTGCGTCGTCACCGCGCGGGACGCGGCGGGCGCGGCGAGCTGGCTCGCCGCACTCGAGCGGCTGGGCGAGGACGCGGCGGTGCGCGCGCACCCGCGGTTCACCTGCGGACCGCCCGCCGAGACGCTCCCCGCACCTCATCGTCTCCTGGCCGGGGCTGACACGCTCGTACGGAAGGAGGATGCCCCCGCGCCTTTTCGGAGGATGCCGTTCCGGGCGCGGCCCGGCCAGCCTTGACCGCATGACAGCCAGAGAACCGACGCGGTCGGGCGCGCCCCCGGTGCGGCGTGTCCACGAGGTCGATACCGCCTCTGGGCGTCGTCGCGATCGCGGTGGCCATGTACGCGGTCCTGCTCGCACTCAGTGCCTGGTGGCTGCGCGAGCACCGCTACGGCCCGGTGGAACACCTGCTGCGGCGCCTCACCGAAGGGCGGCGCCACCGTTGAACGGCTGAGGCCCGCTGTCACGAGCCGGTCCGCCAAGGGCTGCGCCGGTGGTGAGCGTGGCGGTAGGCGCGAGGAGAGACACCGTGCCGCTTCATGAACTGTTCGCGCAGGACGCCGTCCGAACGGAACCCCACCTTATGCGCGACCGTCCGGATCGGCAGATCGGTGGCCTCCAGCAGCTCCTCGGCCCGGTCGAGCCGCTGGTCGCGCAGCCAGGCGTGCGGGGTCGTGCCCATCGCGGCCCGGAAGTGGCGGGCGAAGGTGCGGGGGCTCATCAACGCGTGCCTGGCCAGATCGGTCACCGACAGCCGCTGTTCGAGCCGGGCGGCGGCCCAGGCGAGCACATCGGCGAGGCGGGCGTCGCCGTGGTCGCCGGTGTCGCACTGCGTGGCCTGACCCGCCGGTGCGGGCACGTAGTACACCTGGCCGCTCTCCCTGCGCGAGGTCACCATGGCCTCGCCCGCCACGGTGGTGGAGACGAAGGTGCCGTGCTCGCGGCGCAGCAGGTGGAGGAGCATGTCCATGCCCGCGGCGGCGCCCGCGCCCGTCACGAGCCGGCCCTCGTCGACGTACAGCGACTCCGACCGCACGTCGATCTCGGGGTGCCGTTCGGCCAGCTGCCCGGCCAGAGACCAGTCCGTGGTGGCCCTGCGGCCGGCGAGCAGACCGGTGTCGGCCAGGAGGAACGTGCCTGTGTCGTACGCGGCGACGATCGCGCCGCGGCGGTGGGCGGCCGTGATCGCCTCCCTGGCCGGCCGGCGCAGCCTGAGCGGCCTGCTGTCGCTGGGCAGCAGGATCACCAGGTCGGCGCCCTTCATCACCTCAGGGCGGTGCTCCACCTGCAGGACCAGGCCGATGTCGGTCCTCAGACAACCGAGGTCGTCGCCGCAGACGGTGAGGTCGAAGGCGGGCAGGCCCATGGCCGTACGGTCGACGAACATGTTGGCCACCACGCTGAGCCCGAACGAGCTCGCGCCTGGCATGACGTAGGCGACCACGCTGCGGAAGGGCGCCGGTGGTGCGGCGCTCCTCAGGTCAGGCCCGCGACGGTCGTCCGGTCGCGCGCAGGTGCGGGAGTGGGATCGGGATGCGGAGACAGATCTGATCACGCCATCATCTCCTCGAGGTGTTCGCGCTGCGGGGTCGCGGGGAAGGGCCGATGCGGCCTATCTCATCAGGAGACGACCCTCGGGGAAGGGCTCGCGGGCCTCGGGCGGCTGGCAACATGCGGCCACGGCGGGATCCGGCCAGCGAGAGGGCCGGGCGGGCACGGCGGCGGAGCGCGGAGCCTCCGGCGCGGGGCTGGCCGCATGAGGACCAGGCCGCAAGAGGACGCAGGTCCTGCTTCCGGCGCGCGGGCGGCTGCGGCGAGACTTGCCCCATCGACATGGAGCGACGGACGAGGGAGTGCGTATGAAGCCGTTGGCTCGCGCCGGAGTGGTCCTGGCAGCGGTGTTCACGCTCGTCGCGGGAGGCGGGCCGGGCCTGGCCGACGCGGTCGAGCCCGACCCTGGCACCGACCCCGGCACCGGCGAGGTGATAACCGACGGCAACATCTGGGGCTGATCGGCGCGGCGCCCGCGAAGGAGCCGGTGCGATGTATGTGATCACCACCCGCCTGCTGGCCACCGAGTGTGGCGTCTCCCCTGTGGCTCAGGACCTGCTGCGCGAGTCACTCCGCCAGGCGACCAGGACCGGGGGCTCGGGTCTCGAGCACGTGTGGCTCCGCAGCGACCAGGAGGGGGTCTCGCTCGTGCTCTTCCTGGTCTCGGGCTGCCTCGCCGACGCCGAGGACACGGCGTTCGTCACGATCAGCAGGATCCTCGACACCCAGGGCGAGTTCGCCGGCTGGACGCTCGCCCATCAGAGCGCGGACCTGATCGTCCTCGCGCTGGACGCGATGATGTTCAGGCCGCCACCCCGCACAGATTTCAGATAGGCGGTGCGGACGGCCCGCCGGGGCGCGGGCTCAGATCCATTTCCTCTCCGCGGCGCGTGCACCGGCCTCGAAGCGGCTGCGGGCGTCGAGGCGCTTCATGATGTCGGCCATCATCCGCCTGATGGTCCGCGGCGAGAGACCGAGCTGACGGCCGGCGCCCTCGTCGGTGAGCCCGGCCATGAGTAACCTGAGCAGCTCGCGCTCCTGGCGGCTGAGGCCGGGGTCGTCCCCCGCGGGCCCCGCGGGCTCGGCGTCCAGCGGGGCGGCGCCCGCCCAGAACTGCTCGAACAGCGCGAGCACGGCCGTCAGCGTCCCGCGATCGGTGACCTGCACCGCTCCTGCCGCGCTGTGGTGCGGGTCGATGGGCAGCAGGGCGACCCGCCGGTCGTAGATGAGCATGCGCAACGGGAGCGCCGGCGCGGTGCGCACCTGCGCGCCCGCCTCGGTCAGCCACCGGAGGTAGGCCAGGGTGCCGGGATGACGGTGCGCGCTGTCGAGCGCGATGGTCCTGATGGCCACGCCGCGCTCGAGCACCTGCTGGTCGATGAGCATCGCGGCCTTGATCAGCTCGGCGTCCTGCGGGCCGCCCGGCATGAAGGTCGCGACCTCGGCCGTGGCACGTGAAGCCAGCTGCTCGATCCTGGCCTGGATGGCGTCCATGCCCCGCAGCGGCTCGCAGCTCGGACCACTCATGCCCGGCCCCGAGTACTCGCTGACCAGCTGGCTGATCGCGGTCCTGCTCTCCGCCAGCTGGTGCTGTTGGCGCAGCAGCTCCGCCTGCTGCCGCTCGAGGAGCAACTGCAGGCCGACGTCGGGTTGGACGGGACGCAGCGTGCCCGGCGACTCCCATGAGGGGCGCAGCAGGGCGAGCTCGGCCAGCCGGTCCAGAGCCAGGCGGATCTCGTCAGGAGAGACGGCCAGCTCTCGGGCGATCCCCTCGATGTCGAGATCGTTGTTCGTCAGGAGAAGTCGGTAGGTGTTCTCGGCCAGTGTGTCCAAGCCAAGAGCCTCGAGCATCCTCGGCCCCCGCAACATAATGATCGAGTCGTGTGCGTCACGCGTCAGAGGCGTCACCCCTTCCGCGCCACCTGCGCAGGCTCCCCCTGGGCTCGTGCAGGCGCGTCGCGTGCGGCGTCGCCGCGGATCAGAGCGTCCTTCCTCAAGCCGTGTCCGTCCAGAAAATAAACCATGGCGGGGCTGATCCGACAGTGCCCAGACTGCCAGCAATCGCGGTTTTTCCGCCATCTGCCCGCCCCTGGACGGCTGCCCGGCGGCGTGCGGCACCGCCTCCACGCTCCCTTCGTCGCCCTTGACCTGCGCGAACCTTCCCCTCGTCCGGGTCACCCTGCCCCCCAGGGGCAGCCGAGCCTTTTTCGCCAAGATCCCGGATCGTCGGGAATCTTGGCGAGTCCAGGCGACCGGCCGGGCGTCAGGCGTTGGCGTAACGGGTGGCCAGGCTGTGCAGGAGGTCGCGCAGCTCCGGCGGGTCCAGGACGGTGAACGGCACACCGAGGGTGCCGAGGAAGGCGGCCAGGTTGTGCAGGGATTCGCCGCCCGTCTCCAGCACCCCGTCGTCGTGCAGGAGGCCGGCGGTGGGCGGCAGGAGCTCCGACAGCTGCGACAGAGGGGCGTGCAGGCGGACGCGGGCCGGGTACCTCCACGCCGTCGAGGCGACGCCACGCACGACATGGGTGGCGGCGTCGCTCGGTGGACGGCGGGGCGTGAAGCGCGGCCCGTTGGGCGTGCGGGGGCGGATGCGGTCGGCGCGGAAGGTCCGCCAGTCGGCGCGGCCGGTGTCCCATGCCAGCAGGTACCAGCGGCGGCCGGTGTAGACGAGGCGGTGGGGCTCCGCCGTGCGCGCGCTCGCCGTACCGTCGTGCCCCTCGTAGTCGAAGCGCAGCTGCTCGTGATCGCGGATGGCGGCGGCGATGACGGTGAGGGTTTCGGCGTCGACGGTGGGGCCGCGGCCCGCGACCGACACGGTGGCCGCCCCCAGGGCGTCGATGCGGCGCCGCAGCCGTGAGGGCAGCATCTGCTGGAGCTTGGTGAGGGCGCGCAGCGAGGTCTCCTCGATGCCGGTGACCGTGCCGCTGGCCGCCGCGTGCAGGCTGACGGCCACGGCCACCGCCTCCTCGTCGTCCAGGATCAGCGGGGGCAGGGCCGCGCCCGCGCCCAGCCGGTAGCCGCCCGCCGTACCGGTGGTGGACTCGACGGTGTAGCCGAGGATGCGCAGCCGCTCGATGTCGTTGCGCACGGTCCTGGTGGTCACGTCGAGCCGGTCGGCCAGTTCGCGGCCCGGCCAGTCGGGACGCGACTGCAGCAGGGACAGCAGGCGCAGGAGCCGGACGGAGGTTTCCAACATTTCCTCAGTCTGCCAGGCGCTGAGGAAACGCACGTTCCTCAACGCCTCCTATGGTTTGAACAGAGGAAAGGAGCAACACATGTTGCGAGGACCGGCGACCGTCAACATCTGGGCCGACGACATGGAGGCCGCCAGGAAGTGGTACGCGGAGCTGCTGGGCGTCGAGCCGTACTTCGAGCGCCCCGGTAACGGGCTGCCGGCCGCCTACTACGAGTTCAGGATCGGCGACTACCAGTCCGAACTCGGCATCATCGACAGGCGATACGCCCCGCCCACGGCCGCGGACTCCCCCGGAGGCGCGGTCATCCACTGGCACGTCGACGACGTGCAGGGCGCGCTCGACCGGCTGCTGTCCCTGGGGGCCACGCCGTACATGCCGCTCACTGAGCAGGGCCCCGGCTTCGTCACCGCCTCCGTCGTCGACCCGTTCGGCAACGTGCTCGGCGTCATGTACAACCAGCACTACCTGGAGATCCTGGGCCGATGATGCACTTCGCGGACGCCGCCGAATGGGAGTCGTGGCTGGCCGGGCACCACGGTGACGAGGGCGGCGCCTGGCTCAAGATCGCCAAGAAGGGGTCGGCCTTCACCTCGGTCACGATCGCCCAGGCGCTGGAGGTCGCGCTGTGCTACGGCTGGATCGACAGCCAGCGCAAGGCCCTGGACGAGCACTTCTACCTGCAGCGCTACTCCCGCCGCCGCAAGGGCAGCCCGTGGTCGCGGGTGAACGTGCAGACGGTGGAGGCGCTGACCGCCGCCGGGCGGATGCGGCCGCCCGGCCTGGCCGAGGTCGAGGCCGCCCAGGCCGACGGCCGGTGGGCGGCGGCCTACACCGCCCAGCGCAACGCCACCGTGCCGCCCGACCTGTCCGAGGCGCTGGCGGCCCGCCCCGAGGCCGCCGCCCGCTTCGAGGCGCTCGACAAGACCGGCCGTTACCTGCTGATCCTGCCGCTGCTGAAGGCCAGGACCCCGGCCGGGCGCGCGGCCCGCGTGCGGAAGGCGATCGCGGAGCTGGCCGGCGGGTGAGAGGCGCCCGGGAGCATCCCGGCCGGCGGTCTCCGCAGGCGGAGCCGATGATCGTCGTGCCGGCGGGCCTACCGGGGACCTCCCCTGACCGCTTGGGGCGTGGAGTCGATCCCCCGTGCGGGGGATCGGCTCCACCTCTGGTGGGAGTCGCGAGCCGGGGCCGGATGACAGCCTCGTGGACATGACGAAGCCTTCGACCGCCGCCTGGGCCGGCGCCGCCGCCCTGGCCCCTTACGCCATGATGAAGACCTACTGGGCGTTCGGCGGAACCGCGGGCAAGCCCGCCGGTGACCTCGCCGCCCAGCTCGAGGCGAACGGCGCGCCCGACGTGCTGGTGTGGATGGAACGGCACGGTCTCGACTTCACCGCCGTCGGGGCGCTGGCCGCGATGCTGTTCCTGGCCGCGCTGGTGATGCCGTGGGGAGCCCGGCTGCCGCGCTGGAGCCTGCTGGTGCCCGGCTGGGCGGGTGCGCTGGCGTTGACGCCGTACGGGCTCGTCACCATGATCGCAGCACCGTTCGGTCTCACGGTGGGCGACGCCGAGGGCTGGTCGGCCTGGGTGGGGATCGTCGCGGGCCTGGCGTTCGCCGGGCTGGGAATCGCGCTCGGCGTATGCAGCCGGTCCTACCAGCGACGGACCAGGCGCGGCGCCGGGGACACGCGAGGCGCGGGGCCTGCGCCGACGGTGTGAGGCAGGGAGCCTCGGCGCGCCTGCGGTGATCCGACGGCACCATCAAGGACGCCCAGGGCAACACCCTCGTCGTCGGCGGCGCGCCCTACCTGGCCACGCACCTGAAGAACCTGCGGGCCGGCAAGGCCCACTCCATCACCTTCTCCACCGGTGACAACTTCAGCGGCTGGCCCGTGGAGGTCGCCCACCACGCCGACGAGCCGACGATCGAGTTCATGAACAAGGTCGGCACCAGCTTCACCACGGTGGGCAACCACGAGCTCGACCGGTCGCTGGAGTTCCTGCGCGACCACATGGGCAAGGGCGAGTGCTTCGGCGTGGTCGGCGAGGACAGCTGCTTCACCGACTCCGACGGCCACCCCTTCCAGGGCGCGACGTTCACCATCTCCACGGCCAACATCACCCGCAAGGGCTCCACCGAGCCGCTGTTCAAGCCGTACGTCATCAGGAAGTTCGGCAACGTGCGCGTCGGGTTCATCAACCTGACCACGCCCACCACCGTGGACGGCTCGACCTCCTACCAGCCGACGCTCGACAACCTGCCGCTGGTGGAGTCGGCCAACAAGTACGCCGCCGAGCTCAGGCACAGGGGCGTCAGGGCCATCGTGGTCAACATCCACGAGGGCGCGGCCGCGGGCAACGACTTCAACGGGTGCGGCGATTCCAAGGCGGGGCCGATCTGGGACTTCGCCAGGGACGCCTCCCCCGACATCGACGCGATCGTCACCGGCCACTGGCACGCGGCCTTCAACTGCTCGGTCCCCGACCCTGCGGGCAACCCGCGCCCCGTGGTCGAGGCCTCCAACCACGGGCGTCTGATCAGCGAGATCAACCTGAGGATCGACCCGCGCACCAAGGACGTGATCAGAGCGGCGACCACCTCGGTCAACCACGCCGTGACCAGGGACGTCCCGCCCGACCCCGAGATGGTCGAGCTGGTCGACCACTGGAATGCCAAGGAGAAGGAGACCTACGCCAGGCAGGTCGGCACCATCACCGGCGACGTGACCCGCACCCGTGACGCCGACGGCGAGAGCGCGCTCGGCAACCTCGTCGCCGACGTCGCCTACGCCGACTCGCAGAAGACCCAGGGCGGCGCCGCCGACCTCGCGATGGTGGCGGTCGCCCCGGTGAAGGGCTCCAACTCCCTGCGCGGCGACCTGCTGTACGCCAAGGGCGCCAACCCGGCCGACGCCGACGGGAGGGTGCTCTTCGGCGAGGCGTGGGCCACCTGGGGCTACGCCAACCCCATGCTGACCGTCTCGGTGAAGGGCGGCCAGATCGAGCAGGCCCTCGAACAGCAGTGGCAGACCCAGGCCAACGGGAGCGTCAGGTTCGCGCCGCTGGCGGTCTCGGGCAACGTCCGCTTCCGCTACGACACCACCAGGCCCGTGGGCGACCGGGTGCTGCCGGAGCACGTGCTGATCAACGATCAGCCGCTCGACCCGGCCAGGACCTACCGCCTGGCCGCCCTCGCCTACACCCTGCTGGGCGCCGACGGCTACACCGCCTTCGCCGGCCACACCGACGCGGTCCGCGGCGAACGGGACTACGAAGCCTTCCGCAACTTCCTCAGGAACGGCCCCGTCACCCCGCCCGCCCTCGACCGCGCCACCCCCGTCACCGCCGCCGGCTGACGGCCTCCCTGGGCCGGGCTGAGTCACGGTGCTCAGCCCGGCCGGAGCCGGGAGTCCCGCTCGCGCGAGGCGAGCACCGGCGTCGGCGAGGCCGGGCGGGATGGCCGGGGCCAACCGTCCCGCTTGGGCAATGTCCTCGCCAAGGAGCATGCGGGGGCGGTGTCCGAGCCGGACGGGGCGGGTAGGAGCTGCGCCTCAGCTCGGATCGGAGGCGCGCCTCCTGGCAGCACCCTGGAGTCCACCGTGACGGTCACGCGGCCTCGCATTCTGTCCGGTCTCGGCAGACCACAACGGTTCGCGCCGCGTCCTATCGTCCTGCTCGCGTTGGTCAGCTGCCTGTACGGCCTGGCGCAGCTGCTCCTCGTCTCCCCCCGGCTGGGGCTCGGCTGGGACGAGGCGGTCTACGCCAGCCAGTTCTCCTCCCACGCCCCGCCCGCGGTGTTCAGCGCGCCACGGGCGCAGGGGGTGCCGCTGCTGGTCGCGCCGGTGGTGGCGCTGACCGACTCGGTGCTCGTGCTGCGCCTGTACCTGACGGTGGTCTCCTCGCTGGCGCTGTTCGGCGCCTTCTCCGTCTGGCTGCGGATCCGGCCGGGCCGGCTGGTGCCTGTGGCGGCCCTGCTGTACGGCAGCAGCTGGCTGTCGCTCTTCTACGGCAACCAGGCCATGCCGAACGGGTACACCGCGCTGGCCGCCGTCGCGGCCGTCGGCTTCCTCCTCCTTGGCGAGCGGTCCCGCCTGGCGCCGGTGGGGCTGGCAGGCTCGCTGGCCGTCATGTCGCTGATGCGGCCCTCGGACGCGCTGGTCGCCGCGGTGCCGCTGGTGGTCACGGCGCTCGTCGGCCTGCGTGGGCGCCGGATCGTCACGCTGTCGGCGATCGCCGTGGGCCTGGCCGTGGGCTGGGGACAATGGGCGATCGAGGCGCAGTTGCGGTTCGGCGGCTTCGTCACCCGGCTCAAGGACGCGGGCGAGCACAACAGCACCGGCTGGAACGTGTCGATCGTCGAGCACGCCAGGGCCCTGGACGGTCCGACGCTGTGCCGGTTCGGCGCCGAGTGCGGCGCGGTGTCGCCGGTGGCGCTGACCTGGTGGCTCGCGATCCCGGTGATGACCGCGCTGGGCCTGTGGTCGGCCGGGCGCCGGCGCCACCTGTTCCCGATCGCGCTGGCCGCGGTCACCGGCCTGGCGATGGCGCTGCCGTACCTGTTCTACGTGGACTACGCCGCGCCCCGGTTCCTGATGCCCGCCTACGCTCTGCTGTCCTTGCCGATCGCGGAGGCCGTCGTGACGGGGGTGCGGCTGCGCCGTCCGGTCGCGGCGGTGGTGATCGTCGGGCTGGTGGCGCACGTGGCGCTCCAGGGCGCGTACGCCTTCCGCATGGCCGTCGTCAGCCATCGCGACCGGGAGGCGATCGACGCGGCCGTACAGGAACTGCGCCGGATGGGGGTGCGCCCACCCTGCATGATCTACGGCCAGTCGGGCGTCCAGATCGGCTACCACCTCCGCTGCCACTCCCATGGCATCATCCAGCGCTTCGCCTCACGCCCCCCGCTCCGCATCCAGCAGGCGTTGGAGCGAAAAGAGCAGGTGGTGATCGTGTACAAGAACCGCAGGCTGCCGTCGTACGTCATGACGTGGCGTGAGGCCGACCTGCCGGGCCCCTGGAAGGCCCGCTTCCCGGGCTGATCCCGGCCGCCGCCTAGAAGGCGTGCCGTGGCACGGAGTCCAGCAGGAGCCGCGTGTACTCGTGCTCGGGCGCGGTCAGCACCCGAGCCGTCGGCCCTGATTCGACGATCCGGCCGCGCCGCATGACCGCCACGTGGTCGGTGACGCAGCCGACCACGGCGAGGTCGTGCGTGATGAACAGGTAGGAGACGCCGCCAGCCGCGCGGATCTCGGCCAGCAGGCCGAGGATCTGCGCCTGGACCGAGACGTCCAGCGCCGCCACCGCCTCGTCCAGCACCAGCACCCGCGGCCGGACCGCCAGCGCCCTGGCGATCGCGACGCGCTGCCGCTGCCCGCCGGACAGCTCCCTGGGCAGCGCCGCCGCCTCGCGCGGGCCGAGACCGACCCTGTCGAGCAGCTCGGCGACCCTCGGCGCACTCGGCTCGCCCGGAAAGTGCAGGCGCAGGACCTCGGTCAGGGACTCCCGTACGGCAAGGCGCGGGTCGAGCGAGCCGAGGGGATCCTGGAAGACGATCTGGATCAGCCTCGCCCTGTCCCTGCGGCCGAGCGTCGCCAGCGGCCTGCCCGCCACGAGCACCGTGCCGGCGTCGGCCCGCTCCAGGCCGAGCAGCAGCCTGGCCGTGGTGGTCTTGCCCGAGCCCGACTCTCCGACCAGGCCGAGCGAGCCGCCCTCCGCCAGGTCGAAGGAGACCTCGTCCACCGCGGTGAACGTGCCGTAGCGCTTGCGCAGGCCCCGGACTTCGAGGTCGATGTTCACAGTTCCGCCTTCACACAGGCGACCCCGTCCACCAGGGGCGGGGCGGCAGCCGTACAGGAGTCCATGACGTGGGGGCAGCGAGGGGCGAAGCGGCAGCCAGGCGGCGCCGACAGCAGATCCGGCGGGCGTCCGGGGATCGCGGGCGGCAGCGTGCCCAGCGCGGAGACGCGCGGGGTGGCGGCGAGCAGGCCTGAGGTGTAGGGATGGCGCGGCTCGGCGAACAGCCGCCGCGTCGGCCCCGTCTCCACCATCCGTCCCGCGTACATCACGTAGACCCGGTCGCAGATCGTCGAGGCCAGTTCCAGGTCGTGGGTGATGAACAGCATGCCGGTCCGCATCCTGGCGCGCAGGTCGCGGAGCAGGCCGATGATCTCGGCCTGGGTGGTCACGTCCAGCGCGGTGGTCGGCTCGTCGGCCAGCAGCAGCCGGGGCTCCCCCGCCAGGGCCGCCGCGATCACCACGCGCTGGAGCATGCCGCCGGACAGCTCGTGAGGGTACTGGCGCACGCGCCGCTCCGGCTCGGACAGGCCGACCAGTTCCAGCAGCTCGACGGCTCTGGCCCTGGCCGCCTTGGCGCCGATCTCCTCGCGGAGGATCTCGGCGAGGAAGTCGCCGATCCGCCGGAAGGGGCTGAGCGCCGCGCGCGGATCCTGGTAGATCATCGCGGCCGAGTGGGTCCGGTGGCGGCGCAGCCCCGCAGGGGACATGGTCAGCACGTCGGCGCCGTCCATCCGGATCTCGCCCGAGATCAGCGCGTCCTTCGGCAACAGGCCGAGGACGGCCCGCGCGGTCAGGGACTTGCCGGAGCCCGACTCGCCGACCAGGCCGACGGTCTCGTTCGCGGCCACGGTCAGTGAGATGTGGTCGATCGCCGGGCGGGCGGTGCGCGGGAGCCGTACGGCGAGCTCGTCGATCTCCAGCACGGTCACCTCCTGGAGACGCGGTCGGCGAGGCTCTCGCCGACGATGTTGAAGGCGATCACGCTCAGCACGATGGCCAGGCCGGGTACGAGGATCGGGCCGAGCGCGCCCTGCAGCACGGCGGACTGGCCCTCGTTGATCATCGCTCCCCAGTCGGCGGCAGGCGGCTGCACGCCCAGGCCGAGGAAGGCGAGTCCGGCCAGGTCGAGCAGGGCGTAGCCGAAGTTGATCGTGGACTGGGCCAGGATCACAGGGGCGATGTTCGGCAGCAGGTGGCGCAGGCAGATGGCCAGGCCGCCGAAGCCCAGCGCCCGGTAGGCGGCGATGTAGGGACGGCCCATCTCGCCTCTGGCCACCCCGCGGACCAGGCGGCCCACGAACGGCGTGTAGGCGACGGCAAGGGTGATCATGGGGCCGATCTGGCCTGGGCCGTACATCGCGACCACCAGGATCGCCAGCAGCAGGCCGGGGAAGGCGAAGACCAGCTCCATCGATCGCGACAGCGCGGTGTCGACCCAGCCGCCGTGCCAGGCGGCGGTCAGTCCGACCAGGACGCCGAGCACCGTGGAGATGGCCACCACGCCCAGCGGTCCGAGCAGGCCGGTCCTGGCCCCGTAGATCACCCGGGAGAGCAGGTCGCGGCCGGAGGCGTCGGCGCCCAGCAGGTGGTCGCCGCCAGGTCCGGCCAGCGCGGCCGACAGGTCGACCGCGTCGGGGTCGGCCGGGGCGATGAGCGGAGCCAGCGCGGCGGCCAGGACCAGCAGTGCGATCACGGCGAGCGCGACCCTGAGCAGGCCGCCGCCTCTGCCCCTGCCGCCGAGACGGCGCAGTCCCGGCCTGACGGCGAAGGTCTCCATCAGCTCACCGCTCCCAGTCGCACGCGCGGATCGGCCAGCGGCGCGAGCAGGTCCACCACGAGGTTGGCGAGCACGAACACCGCCACGGTCAGCAGGGTCAGCGCCTGCACGACGGGGAAGTCCTTGACCGTCACCGAGTACTGCAGCAGCTGGCCCAGGCCGTTGACCCCGAACGCGGTCTCCACCAGCACGGTGGAGACCAGCAGGCCTGGCACGAGCAGGCCGCCGTAGGTGAGCGTCACGGTCATGGCGCCGCGCAGCACGTGCCTGCGGACGATGGTCGATTCGGGCACGCCCCTGCCGCGGGCCACCGTGACGTACTCCTGACCCAGCTGGTCGATCATCGCCGTGCGCGACACCCTGGACAGCACTCCGGCGAAGGTGAGCGCGAGGGCGACGGCGGGCAGCGCGAGGTGGTGCAGCCGGTCGGCCAGTCCCTCCCCCGCGCCGATGGAGGGGAACCAGCCGAGCTTCACCGAGAACAGCGCGATGAGCACGAACCCCAGCACGAAGGAGGGCGTGGCGACCGCGACCGAACTGCCCACCAGCACCGCCTTGTCGACCGCGCCTGGCCTGGTCGCGCTCCAGACGCCGAGCGCCACACCGAGGATCATGGTGAGCGCGAAGGCCATGGCGATCAGGGTGAGCGTGATGGGCGCGCGGGAGGCGATCAGCCCGCCCACGTCGGTGCGGAACTGCACCGAGCGGCCGAAGTCGCCGGTGAGCACGCCGCCGATCCAGTGCAGGTACTGCACGGGCAGCGGGTCGTCGAGCCGGTACTGCGCGCGGATGGCGGCGAGCGCCTCGGGGGTGGCCGACCGCCCGCTGAGCAGGAAGGTGGCAGGGTCGCCAGGGGCGAGCTGGAGGGCGCCGAACACCAGGATCGAGGACGCTCCGAGGATCGCGGCCATCCCGGCCAGCCGCCACAGCAGGAATCCGGCCATCAGCCCGCCGCCCCGATGTCGGCGGCCCACGGGTAGTAGAGGTAGGAGATGCTGGTGGGCGCGCCGGTGATGCGCTTGCCGAGGAACATCACGTTGTCGAGGTCGGCCAGCGGGATCCAGGGCAGCCGCGTGGCCACGCTCTCCTGGAGCTTCGCCGTCAGCCGCGCCCGTTCGACCCTGTCGAACTCGCCTTCGGCCGCGTCGACGAGCTTGTCGTAGGCGGGGTCGGAGAAGCCGCCGTAGTTCTCGAACTGCCCCGTCTGGAACAGGCCGTAGAGCTCCAGCGGGTCGGTGGCCGACAGGTACCAGAACGTGGGGAACAGGTCGATGCCCTTGCGCGCCTCGGGGTCGGAGAACAGCGCGGTGTAGGCGTCGGGGGCGACGGTCCGCACCTCGGCCGCCAGCCCGATCTCCTTGGCCGCCGCCTGTACCGCGTTGGAGATCACCGGGAACTCGGGCGCCGCGTTGGAGGTGGC
This sequence comes from Nonomuraea recticatena, assembly GCF_039533245.1. Lineage (NCBI taxonomy): Bacteria > Bacillati > Actinomycetota > Actinomycetes > Streptosporangiales > Streptosporangiaceae > Nonomuraea > Nonomuraea recticatena. The sequence continues at coordinate 51,666 of NZ_BAAATE010000039.1, forward strand.
GATCACGACCTTCCTGCCCTGCGCCCCTGCCTCGGCGACGAGCCTCCTGGCCGCCTCGACGTCTCGCCTGACGGCGGGCGCGGAGGGTCTGGCGTCCGCCGCGTTGCGCCAGGCCTGGACGGGACCTGGCACCAGCGTGGGTGCGCTGTGCTCGCCGAGGGCGGCCTTGACCAGGCCCTGCCTGTCGATGGCAAGGGAGAGCGCCTGCCGTACCCTCACGTCGGCGAGCGTGCCTGCGTTGAGGTCGGAGACGATCAGGTTCGCGGTGGTCAGGTTGGGACCGGCGTAGACGGTGCCCGCGCCCGAGGAGCGCAGCCGGGCGACGGAGGCGGCCGGGATCATGTAGCCGCCGTCGGCCTCACCGGTCACCAGGGCGTTGGTCCTGGCCGCCGTGTCCGGCACGAAGGTGAAGGTGACCTTGCCTGACCTGGCCCTGTCACCCCAGTAACCGTCGAAGCGGTCCAGCTGGATCGACTGGCCCTTGGTCCAGGCGCCGAGCTTGAACGGTCCCGTGCAGTCCAGGCCGCCGTCGGCGGTGCCGAACGCCTTGCCCCGCGCCTTGAGCGAGGCCGCGCTGACCACCGTGCCCGGCGAGGCGCCCATCTCCAGGGCGAACAGCGCGTCGGGTCTTCTGAACCTGACGGTCACCTCCATCGGGCCGGTCTTGGTGATCGACTGGACGTTGCGGAAGCTGGAGACCCAGTAGGAGCCGACCTTCTCGTCGAGGTGCCGGTTCAGGCTGGCCACCACGTCGTCGGCGGTCATCTCGGCGCCGCTGTGGAAGCGCACGCCCTTGCGAATCGTGTAGACGAGGGTCCTGGGATCGCGCTGGACGGCCTTCTCCGCCAGGCCCGGCTCCTCCTTGAGGTCCGGTGTCCAGCGCATGAGGCTCTCACAGACGTTGGACAGCACCATGTTCTGCGGATAGTCGAAGGCGTAAACGTAGTCGAGAGTCGGGGGTTCGGCGTAGGAGACCCAGGTGAAGGCGTCGATGTCGCCCTTGGGCTCGGGGGTGCCGGAGCTCAGGCCCCCGCCGGGCGGGGGCGCCGCGGTCCCGCCGCCGCCGCCGCCCCCGCCGCATGCCGCCGCCGTCACGGCCAGAGTGAGTACGGCGAGCGCTGTTCGCAGTCGTAGGCTCATGAGTCACGCCTTTCAGGGGTTGTCAGGCTTGGTGGACGAGCCGGCCCTCGACATAGGTCCTGACGACCCGGGTCGAGCCGATCTCCTCGGGCGGCCCGGCGAAGGGGTCGCGGTCCAGCACCACGAGGTCCGCGTACTTGCCCACTTCGACCGTGCCGGTGACGTCCTCGAGGTGGTTGATCCAGGCGCTGCCCGCCGTGTACGCGGTGAGCGCCTGCGCCAGGGTGAGCGCCTGCTCGGGCAGGAACGGCTCGCCTGGCTCGCCCTCGGGCACCGTCCTGTTCACCGCGACGTGCACACCCCACAGCGGGTTGGGACTGCTCACCGACCAGTCGCTGCCCGCTACCAGGCGAGCGCCCGCGCGCAGGAGGTCGCCGAAGGGGTACTGCAGGGCCGCGCGCTCGGCCCCGAGGAAGGGGATGGTCAGCTCGTCCATCTGGGGTTCGTGCGCCGCCCACAGCGGCTGCATGTTGGCGGCGGCGCCCACCTGCGCGAACCTGGCGATGTCGGCGGGGTGAACGACCTGCAGGTGCGCGAGGTGGTGGCGGTTGTCGTTGGCGCCGTTGGCCGTCCGCGCGCCGGCCAGCGCGTCGAGCGCCTCCCTGACCGCGCGGTCGCCCAGCGCGTGGAAGTGGATCTGGAAGCCGAGCGCGTCCAGCCGGCGAACCGCCTCCCGCAGCAGGTCAGGCTCCACGAAGCTGATGCCGCTGTTGGCGGTCGCGCAGCCGCAGCCGTCGAGGTACGGCTCCAGCATCGCCGCGGTGAAGTTCTCCGCGACGCCGTCCTGCATGATCTTGACGGTGGTGGCGTTGAACCGGCCGACCTGACCGGTCCTGCGCCGCTCGACCAGGTCGGGGATCTGTTCCAGGCCGCGCTCGCGGTCCCACCAGAGGGCGCCGACGACGCGGGCCAGCAGCTTCGACTCGCCGGCGGCGCGGAGGTAGGCGTCGTAGTTGTCGGGGTGGCCGGGGAAGGCGCCGATCATGGCGTCCTGCCAGCCGGTGACCCCCATCGAGAACAGGTGGGCCTGACCCGCGAGCAGACCGGCGTAGGCCTCCTCGGCGTTCGCCACCGGCACGTGCCCGCTCACCAGGGTCATGGCCCCCTCGTGCAGGGTGCCCTGCGGGGTTCCGTCCGGCTCCCGCTCGATCCGGCCGTCCACGGGATCGGGCGTGTCACGGTCGAGACCGGCCAGCCGCAGGGCCAGGGTGTTGGCCCAGGCGCCGTGCCCGTCGCGGTTGGTCAGCAGCGCGGGCCTGTCCGGCACCACCTTGTCGAGCATCTGCCTGGTCGGGGTGCCGCCGGGGAAGACGTCCATCGACCAGCCGCCGCCGTGGACCCACGTCCTGTCGGGGTGCGCCTCGGCGTAGGCGGCGATCACCGCGAGGTAGCCCTCGACGCTGTGCTCGGCCGACAGGTCGCAGCGGAGCATCTGACCGCCGCCGAAGGCCGGGTGGACGTGGGCGTCCTGGAAGCCGGCCATGAGCAGCCCACCGGCGAGGTCGACCACCTCGGTGTCGGGGCCGGCCGAGGCCCGCACCGTCTCCTGGTCGCCGACCAGCAGGACGCGCCCGCCGCCGACCGCGACCGCGGCCTCGACGGGGGCGTCGGCCGTGCCGGTGAAGACCCGCCCGCCGATGAAGATCGTGTCCACCATGACAGCACCTTCCGCTCACGCAGTGTTGGGGAGGAGTGAACGCGAGCGCAACATAGATGTCAACAGTGTTGCGCTACGTGGAGACCGAACCGATACACTGGTGCGATCATGGCGAAGACACCTGTGAGGACCAGGCGCTCGGGCAGCCAGCTCAGTCCCGAGGCCATCATCGAGGCCAGCCTGCGCATCGCCGCCAGGGGCAGCCAGGACGCGTTCACCGTGCGCCGCCTGGGCGAGGAGCTGGGCGCCGACCCCACGGCGATCTACCGGCATTTCCGCGACAAGGACGAGCTGCTGCTGTCGGTGGCCGACCGGGCCTACGGCGAGATCCTGGAGGGCATTCCCGACGGGCTCGGCTGGAAGGACCGGCTGCGAGCCCTGGCCGACGGCTCGTTGCGGGTGGCGCTGAAGTATCCGGCGGTGGCCTCCATCACCGCCAGCCGCACCACCAGGCGGATCAACGAGTTCAGGCTCGTCGAGTTCATCCTCGGGGCGGTCACCGAGGCGGGGCTCGACGGCGCCGACGCGGCGCTGTACTACCGGGCGGTGGCCGACGCCCTCCTGGCGTACGTGGGCCAGTCGGCCGCCTACGTGCTCTTCGCCCCCGAGATCAGGGCGGGCGACGAGTCGTCATGGGCGCGGGAGTACCGGATGGTCGACCCCGCGCGCTTCCCGGGGATCGCCCGCCTCGGCACGGAGCTGGCGCAGGTGAGCGCCGAGGCGGTCTTCGACGTCAGGGTGGAGGCTCTGATCGCCGCCATCGAGGCCAGGGCCGCGTCGCCGTCCGAGGACGCGACGCGGACCTGACGTGCGCGCCCGGGCGCCATGCGCCCACGGATGCGACCGGGTTCACGGCTCCACGAGGTGGATGGCGGCGGCCGGGCAGACCGCGGCGGCTTCGCGGACCGCGGCGTTCAGGGCCGGCGCTGGCGTCTCGGCCAGCAGCACCACGATGCCGTCCTCGTCACGCTGGTCGAAGACGTCGGGCGCGATCAGCACGCAAGGGCCTGCGCCGCAGCACTTGGCCTCGTCCACGGCGATGCGCATGCCGGGCTCCTCTCCGGTGGTCGGGGCCTGACGGTGTGACCCGTCCGGCCCATAGGGACTGCTCACCGCCTGGTCACCACCGCACCGGGATCTCGAGCAGCCCGCCGATGGCGAGCCCCTCCACGCGCTGGAGCTCCTCTGCGGGTACGGCCAGCTCCAGCGACGGCAGCCTGCGCAGCAGCACCTCCAGGACGACCTGCAGCTCCGTGCGGGCCAGCGCCTGGCCCAGGCAGGAATGGGGGCCGGCGCCGAAGGCCAGGTGCGGGTTCGGGCTGCGGCTCAGGTCCATCTCGTCCGCGTCGTCGAAGACCCTCTCGTCGCGGTTGGCCGCGGCCATGCTGCACACCACGGTGGTGCCGCGCGGCAACACCGTCCCGCTGACCTCGCTCTGCTCGCGCAGGTAGCGCGGCATGCCGAAGCCTGCGTTGGCGTCGAAGCGCAGCGCCTCCTCCACCGCGGTGCGCACCAGCGACGGGTCGGCCAGCAGCCGCTCCCAGCGGGTACGGTCGGCCAGCAGCATGCCGACCATCTTGCCGATCATGTTCGCCGTGGTCTCGTGCCCTGCGACCAGCAGCCCCATGCCGGTGGCCAGCAGCTGGATGTCGGACAGCCCGCCGTTGTCGGCATCCCCTGCCGCGATCAGCTCGCTGAGCAGGTCCTCACCCGGCTCGGCGCGCTTGGCGGCGATGTGGCCTGACATGTACTGCACGAACTCGGCCTGCGCCGCGTCGATCTCGGCCTGGCCGTAGCGGGTCAGGTTGAGCAGCGTGTCGGACCAGTAGGCGAACCGGTCCCGGTCGCCTGCGGGCACGCCGAGCATGTCGCAGATCACGTAGACCGGCAGCGGGAAGCCCAGGCCGGCCCTGAGCTCTCCCGGCTGGCCGCGCTCGACCATGTCATCGATGAGCTGTTCGGCCATCTGCGTCATCGCCGGCCGCAGGGCGGTCATCCGCTTGGCCGTGAACCACTTGCCGACCAGGCGCCGCCACCGCTGGTGCTCCTCTCCGCTGTCGGGGATGATCTGCGCCATCTCGCTGCTGAACAGCCCGCCCGACTCGTCGGCCGACAGCCTGGCCGCGTCGTCGGCGTTCAGCAGCCGGGTGAAGCGCGGATCGGCCAGCACCTGCCTGACGTCCTCGTACCGCGTGAGCAGCGTGGCCTGGTCGCCACTGGGCAGCTTCACCGGGGCCACCGGGCACTGCTGTCGCAGCTGCGCCCATTCGGCCGGCGGCTCCAGGGCCGTCTCGCTCGGGATCGGGTAGTTCAGGACCTGCTCGTTATGGCTCATTCGGTGTCTCCTCGGAACGGATCGTGTGTCGTCACCGGGATCTGCTTCGACGGCGGCGGCCTGTCGTAGCTCGACGTGCAGCGGCGTAACCGACCCTCGTCGCTGGGGTCGCCGCGGCGCCCGCGTACCAACAGCTGCCTCCGACCTCTTGCCGCCACGCTGCCTCAAGTTACCCTACAGATGTAGGAAATCCTACAGCTGTAGGGCGAAGGTAAGCTGAGAGACGTGGTCACGACCAGAGACAGCAACGCGCCGACGGGCGACCGGCGCGTGCGCCGCACCCAGGCGGCCCTGCAGCGCACGCTGATCCAGCTCGTCGAGGACCGGGACCTGTCCCAGATCAGCGTCGCCGACGTCGCCGAACGGGCCGGAGTGAGCCGCTCCACCTTCTACGACCACTATCGGGACGTGCATGAGCTGGCCGAGGCCGCCTGCACCGCGATGATCGACGACCTGATCGAGTCCCTGCCCTCCCCCGGCCCCGACTCGGCCGACCCGACGCAGGACGCGACCCAGTCACTGCGGGCCTTCTTCGCCAACCTCGCCGAGCACGCCGGCCTCTACCGCAGCCTGCTGGGGCCGCAGGGAAGCGCACGCGTCATCGACCACGTACGCCGGCGTACCACCGCGGCCATCCACGTCGCCGTGCGCAGGGCCGAGACCGGCGACGAACCACCGGCGCAGACCGCCGCGTCGATGGACATCCCCCACGACGTGCCCGCCGCGTTCACCGCCGGAGCGCTCATCGGCGTGGCCGTCGACTGGCTCCAGCGCGGATGCCTGCGGACACCGGCCGAGATGGCCGCCCTGACCTGGCCGCTCCTCACCGCCCTCTACCACGTCGACACCGACATGAGGCCCGGGTAGGAGCGTGCCGCCGATGCCGTCCTTGCCGTCCTTGCCGTCCTTGAGGGCGCAACCGCCGAGCGCGGCGGGTGCGGTGGCCCTGCGTTCCAGGCCTTCGCCGCCGGAGACGGGCTGACCTGAGCCGGTGCGGTGGTCAGCAGGACCAGCAGGCCAGCGAACAGATGGCGCTGCGCCTGGTTGCGGCCATCGCCCGCTTCTTCGCTGCGCAGGCGCGCTCCAGGACGGCGCCCACGACTCCTGGAGCCTCAGCCAGCGGCCAGCGCCTTCTACGCCTCCCTCGGCGTCGAAAGTCCGCGCGGCGGTCGAAGGAGTCCTCCGCCACAAGTGTCGCGGAGCTGGCCCACGACCTCCACGGGCTCGGAGGGGATGGCGGGCGCGTTCTGCGAGGCGTTGGATTTCTTGCCGGTGGCCGGGTCGAGCGGTGCACCGGCCCGGCTGGACCGACCAGAGACATCTCGACCGGGTCGCGTCCTGGGACAGCGCCATCCGCAGCGGTCCGAGCGATGCACCGGCCCGGCCGGACCGACCAGAGACATCTCGACCGGGTCGCATCCTGGGACAGCGCCACCCCGCAGTGTCGACGGCCGAGCCAGCCCAGGTGGCGTACGTTGACGGCTGTTCATCGGCTGCCCCGGCTCGCACCTACGAGACGGGGAATCGTCTTCAGCGCTCTGCGCGCCCGATGGACTCCGAGGTGGCGGTGCCGGTGGCAGGCTTGACGGTGTCCTCGCCGAAGGCGGCAGCGAGCGCCTTCGCGATCACGTCGGCCAACTCGGTCCGTCCGTCGTCCTCGGCCCAGCGCACCAATGCCGTGTGCAGGGCGGCCAGACAGGCACTGGCCGCCACCTGGGCATGGAAAGCCGCGTCGGGATCCCGGGCATCGTCCCCGAGGGCGTCGACGATCGCCTGCTGAAGGGCGTAGTGGTTGTCCAGGTGCTTGGCCCGCAAGGCCGGCGTCGAGATCATGAGCCGGAGGCGGGCCAGCAGGAACTGCTTGCCCGCCGTCAGATCGTCTCCGTGGCTTGCACCGGTCAACGTCGCGGCCGAGTCGATGAGCGCGTTGCCGATGCGACGGACCAGCGGCTGCGCGGCGGACGATGCGACGATCCGCTCGGCGACGAGCCTGCCGTGCTGGTCGACGAGCACCATGTCCTCCTTTGTCGGAAAGTGCCGATACACCGTCATCGGCGACACGCCCGCGGCTTCGGCGACGTCGGTCACGGTCGTGTTGTCGTATCCGCGCTCGGTGAACAGCCGTACCGCGTGCGCCTGGATCTTGCGCTGCGTCTCAGTTCGCCGTTGCGCGCGCAGTGTTGAGTGCTGGTCGGCCATGTGGTAGACACTACCATCGTGGTAGCAACTACCAAATCGGTAGTGACTAACAGATTGAGATGGTTAGCATGAGTGATCTGACCGGCAGGACAGCTCTCGTGACCGGAGCATCGCGCGGCATCGGGCAGGCGATCGCAGCCCGGCTGGCGGCGAAGGGGGCGAAGGTCATCGTGCACTTCGGCACGGACAAGGACGGCGCCACGGCGACAGTCGACGCGATCGAACGCGCCGGTGGAGCTGCATTCGCCGTCGGGGCAGAGCTGGGTGTGGATGACGACGTCGAGAATCTCTTCGCGGGAGTCGAGGCCGGCCTGGCCGGGCAGCCGCTCGACATCCTCGTCAACAACGCGGCGGCCGTGCCCGCCGGTCCGCTCGGAGCCACGACGCGGGAGGAGTTCGACCATCTGTTCGCGGTGAACGTGCGAGCGCCGTACTTCATCATCCAGCGAGCGCTGCCACTGCTCCGCGACGGCGGGCGCATCGTCACGATCTCGTCCGTGGCGACCCGGATGGCCAATCCCGCCCAGACATCCTTCGCCATGACGAAGGGAGCGGTCGAGACGATGAGCATGACCCTGGCCAACCAGCTCGGAGTACGAGGAATCACGGTGAACGCCGTCGCGCCCGGCGCCACCCGCACCGCGACCAACGGATCGGTCTTCGAAGCGCCGGGCCTGGCCGAACACATCGCCGGATCGACGGCGCTCGATCGCCTCGGCGGGCCCGACGACATCGCCGACGTGGTCGCCTTCCTCGCCTCCGACGCTGCGCGCTGGATCACCGGTCAGGTCATCGACGCGAGCGGCGGCCTGTTCCTCGGACCGCGCGCCTGATCGCAGGTCGTCGACGAGAACTCACTACTCGGCCGCGCCCCTCCCGCGCCCCGGACCGCCGGCCACACGCCTGCACCACCGCCTTACACCGCGTTTGATCGCCACAATGTCCCATCCCTCGCGCACGCCGGCACGCGAGAGAGGCCCATGCGGGAGGTCTCGTCGCCGTCACGCACCTCCGGAAGCCGGGCGCGAGCCGTCCCCGGTGCGGCACGTGCCGTGCGCCCCACGATCATCTTTTCAGCCGCGCCGGTTGTTTACGACGTACCTCTACACCGTCTGGCGGAACGCTGGTGAGAAAGCGGCCCGAAGGCGCGAGGGAGAGGTTGTGCAGATCTAAAGCGGCTGCTTCTTCCTTATCTGCCAGATCACCCACCCGCTCAATCAAGACGACACCATGCCCCCCACAAACCCTTCCTCCCGCGGATTGACGAGACGCATACAGGGAGAGATTTCCTGACGAACCAGGCGAAACACAACAACTCGGGAGGTATACATGGCGTGGGAATCTGGCTTCTACTATCTAGCCGCCGGACAGTCGTGGCCGTACTGGGTGTCGTGGGGCGACACCGACCAGGGTCTCCAGTACATCGTGCCCGACCCGCGCGGCGGCGGAGTACTGAGAACGCACACCGAAGACTACGGCATCCAGAAGGTCGCACAATTCGGCGGTAGCCCGAAAATCTCCTACTGGGTGACGGTCAAAAACCACAGCACTGTGGGCTCGTACTTCGCCCTCCGCGGCAACCGAGTCGGCTAGGAAGGCAGAAATGAAGCAAGAGCAGCGAACGTCCAAAATGCTCGTTGTGGCTGACGAGTCGGGACGCATTATCAGCGCAGCATTTCCAGGCGTCCAGTCAGACGGCGCGCCGACCGAGACCGGACTGATCCTGGCAGGCGTCCAGGTCGCCCATGAGGTAGAAGTACCCGAGGAGCTGAAGGGGGATGACCGTCCGGACCTTTCCGTTTACCGTCTTCGGCTCGACGGTGACCATGCCACTCTCGAGAGGACATCGGGCGCCTGAGATCTGGGCGGTCCATCACCTCGGTGCCGTCACCGAACCGGCACGAAGCTCAACCCTCTAACGCGGATCTTTGCCATCAGTCCCCCGGCAGACGCAGCCCGACGCTCCACCCGGTTAAGGCCGAAAGCGTCGGGCTGCATGCGCAGGACAGACCCCGCGCCTTGCGGCTACTCAGGCGGGGTGCACGTGGCACCGCCCCACCGCCGGTGTGCGCGAACGTTCTCGTGCTCACTGAGGACGACATTCCCAGCATCGGCCTTGAGAAAATCGGTAATCTGACCAGTGTCCGACCGCCGCGAGCCAAGGCTGCCGGCAGGGAAGCCTGTGTCCGCAGGCGAGACTCAAGTATGGGAGCCGTTCGGCACGCTCGGCCGGGTTCTGTGGATCGGCGGGGGACAGTGGGCCGGCAAGTCCACCGTGGCCCGGCTGGTGGCCCGGCGATACGGACTGACCGCCTATCACTACGACTACCACGACGCCCGTGGCCACAACGATCGTCGGATCGCTCGCCATGTCCGGCTCGGTCAGTCTCCTGATGACCCGGACCCCGATGTGACCTGGGTGAACACCACCCCGCAGGAAATGGCCGCCGAAACGCTGGCAGGCTTTCCCGTCCGGTTCGAATGGGCACTGGACGACCTGCGCGCTCTGGTCGCCGGACGCCCCATCATCGCCGAAGGCTGGGGGTTGCGCCCCCAGCTGGTCGTACCCGTCACCGGCTCGCCCCGGCAGATGGTCGTCATGGTGCCCACCGAAGAATTCCGCGACCGGCAACGACGCGCGCCGCATGGCCGCATGGCGACTCGATTCCGACCGCATGGTCATCGAGTTGCTGGTCAGCGAGCTGGTCACCAACGCGCTGCAACACACAGCGGGGACCGTCCGGCTCGCTCTGCGCTTCGAGGACGATCTGCTCCGCTGCGAGGTCGAGGACACGGACGCCGGCACGGCCTCCCTCCGGCCCGGCCGCGCCCGCGAATACGACGAGACAGGGCGCGGGCTCTATCTGGTCGAACAGCTGGCCTGCTGCTGGGGCAGCGCCCGCACCGCGCGCGGCAAGGCCGTCTGGTTCGAACTGTCCGTGCGTCCCGCTCATGCGGCTGCGTAGCCGCACCCGTTCCGGCACCTCTGGCGCGTCGATCCGGGCCTCTCGACCGTGTCTGCCGGTCCTCGGAACCGGATCAGTCGCCTCGTCACCGCGGCGGGGTGGCCGTGCTGCGTCGGACCACCAGTCGGGTCGGGACGAGATCGGTGCCGGGCTCGGAGCCGCAGCCTTCGCGGATCTGGCGCAGCACCCGTTGCACGCATCTCCTGCCCACCTCCGCGAAGTCCTGGTGGACGGTGGTCAGAGGCGGGACGAAGTAGGCGGCGTCGGGGATGTCGTCGAAGCCCACCACGCTGATCTCGTCGGGGATCGCCCGTCCGCGTTCATGGAAGGCGCGCAGCAGGCCGAGGGCCGTCTGGTCGTTGGCGGCGAACACCGCGGTGCAGTCTGGTTCGTCGGCGAGCCGGAGACCTGCGCTGTATCCGGACTCGGCCGACCAGTCCCCATGCAGGGGCGGAGGGACGGGCCGGCCCGCCGCTTCGAGCGCGTCGCGCCAGGCCTGGGCGCGGCGCTGGCCCGCGTAGGAGGTCCGCGGCCCCGTCACGTGCCAGACGGTCCTGTGCCCCAGATCGAGCAGGTGGTGGACGGCCCGGCGCGCCCCGTCGGCCTGGTCGGTGTCGACGACGGGGTAGCGCTCGCCCGCGTCGGAGTCCACCACGACGACGTGCACTCCGGGCGGCAGGGTGACGGTCCCCGCGTCGAGCAGGTGGATCTCCATGATGACGATGACCGCGTCGACGGCCAGCTCGCCCATGCGGGTGAAGGCCCCCAGGACGTTGTCCTGGGTCGGCACGTCGATCGGGATCAGCGTGATGGCGTAACCCTCGGTCGCGGCGTGAGCGGCGATCGCCTCCACCGTACGGCTGTTGCCGGTCGACGCCAGGCTGAAGAGGATGACCCCGATGGTGTTGAACCGGCCGTACCGCAGCGCGCGGGCGGCGCTGTTGGGCCGGTAGCCCAGCTCACGCATCGCCGCGAGCACCTGCTCGCGGGTGGATCCGATCACGCCAGGGTGACCGTTCGAGACCCGGGAGACCGTCTGCGCCGAGACACCCGCCAGCTTGGCGACGTCAGCCATGGAGACGCGCTGCTTACGGCGGCCGCCGGGGATGCCCGACCCTCCACGTTGGACCCCGCCCGCAGGCGCCGTGCCCGGCTGCTCCCGACCGACCCGATCCATTGCTCTCCTCGACGTCCGCTTCGGCATCGTCACACGTGGGGCCGCGCGACGAGCTTGTTACCTGGGGGAAACCCTTGACGCACTGTGTGGCCGATGCCACGATACCGCAATAAGTTTACGTAAACATCACACCTGGTGATGTTCTGTAACTCTGCGAAACCATCTTTCTTCGACGTCAGGGCAAGATCGATGTTTACGTAAACACACGCACTTCGAAGGGAGGAGGAAAGGTGGTCGCAACGCCGCAGGCGAGCACGCCGGCTGCCTGGAAGGCGGCGCCCCGGGGGTCGCGCTCGTGGACGGGCTGGCGGTTCGTCGGACCTTTCATGGCGGTGTTCGCGCTCGTCTTCCTGGCCCCGATCGCGTACTCGATCTACCTGAGCCTGTTTCGCACCCAGCTGATCGGCGGAACGGTCTTCGTCGGCCTCGACAACTACCTCAAGGCGCTGGGCGATCCGCAGTTGTGGGCGGCTTTCGGCCGGGTGGCGCTCTTCCTGGTCGTCCAGGTGCCGATCATGTTGTTCCTGTCACTGCTGATGGCCCTGGCCATCGACAGCGGCCGGCTGTACGGGACGAGCTTCTTCCGCATCTCGGTCTTTCTGCCCTATGCCGTGCCTGCGGTGGTCGCGACCCTGATGTGGGGCTTCATGTACGGGACCCAGTTCGGCCTCATCGCCGACGTCAACGAGGTGCTCGGCCTCTCGCTTCCGGACCCGCTGTCGCCCGAACTGGTCCTCGCCTCGATCGGCAACATCGTGACCTGGGAGTTCGTCGGCTACAACATGCTGATCTTCTACTCGGCGCTGCGGGTGGTCAATCCGTCCCTCTACGAGGCCGCCGAGATGGACGGCGCGGGCCAGCTCCGCATCGTCTGGGCGATCAAACTGCCCGCCCTGCGCGGGGCACTGATGATCGCCACGATCTTCTCGATCATCGGCAGCTTCCAGCTCTTCAACGAGCCCAGCATCCTCAAGAGCCTGGCGCCGAACGCGATCACGACCTCCTTCACACCGAACCTCTACGCCTACTCGCTGTCCTTCGCCGGCCAGCAGTTCAACTATTCGGCGACCGTCGCCATCGTCATGGGCCTGATCACGATGATCGTCGCCTACGTCGTCCAGCTTCGCGGCGCGCGGAAGGGACTGTGAGCATGACCGCCACCACCCCGGCAACCGCCCGCGAGCCTCGCACTCCCGCTCGCGCGGGCTCCTCGGCAGGCCCGCTGGTGATCCGGCGCGGCCGCCGGCGCCCGCCACGGCGCAATCGCCGCAGCGTCACGCTGACCGTCATGAGCGCGATCATGCTGGTGTACACGCTGCTCCCCCTCGTCTGGCTGGCGATCAACGCCACCAAGACGCAACAGGGGCTGCTCCGCTCGTTCGGCCTGTGGTTCGACGCGGACTTCGCCCTGTTCCGCAATCTCGCCGACACCTTCACCTACGACGACGGCGTCTTCACCCGCTGGCTGCTCAACACCCTGCTCTATGTGGTCGTCGGCGCTGGCGGCGCGACGCTGCTCGCGACGGTCGCCGGCTACGGCCTGGCCAAGTTCGACTTCCCCGGCAAGAAGGCGGTGTTCGCGATCGTCATCGGGGCGGTCGCGGTGCCCGGCACCGCGCTGGCCGTCCCGACGTTCCTGATGTTCTCCACCATGGGACTGACGAACACCCCGTGGGCGATCATCATCCCGTCGCTGATCTCGCCGTTCGGCCTCTACCTCATGTGGACGTACGCCACCGACGCCGTGCCCGACGAGATCCTCGAGTCGGCGCGCGTGGACGGGGCTCGCGAGTTCCAGACGTTCTTCCGCATCAGCCTGCCGCTGCTGGCGCCCGGCGTCGTCACAGTGCTGCTGTTCACCGTCGTCGCGACCTGGAACAACTACTTCCTGCCGCTGATCATGCTGAAGGACCCGGCCTGGTATCCGCTCAGGCTGGGCCTCGACAGCTGGAACGACCAGGCGTCCACCGCCGGCGGAGAGGCGATCTTCAACCTCGTGATCACCGGCTCGTTGCTCACCATCCTTCCGCTGATCGCCGCGTTCCTGCTGCTCCAGCGGTACTGGCAGTCGGGCCTGGCGGCCGGAAGCGTCAAGGAGTGACGCGACGCCGGGCCGTACTGCCGATCGGTTCCAGGAACACCCAGGAGAGAGACACATGAACACACCCCGTCGCCACGCCCTCCTGCTGGGGGCCGCACTGGCGGTATCGCTGGTCGCCACCGCCTGCGGCTCCTCCGGCCAGGGTGGCAGCGAGGCCGCCGCCACCCAGAGCGCGGCCATGTCCGACGCCGACCTCCAGGCCGCGCTGGACGCCGGTGGCACCATCACGGTCATGGCCTGGGAGCCGACGCTGAAGCAGGTGGTCAGCGGCTTCCAGGCCAAGTACCCCAAAGTGAAGGTCAATCTGGTCAACGCCGGCACCCACATCGACCAGTACACCGCGCTGCAGAACGCGATCAAGGCCGGATCGGGTGTCCCCGACGTCGCCCAGATCGAGTACTACGCCCTGCCGCAGTTCGCGCTCAGCAAGTCGGTGGCCGACCTGAGGGCCTTCGGCGCCGACAAGCTCGACGGCACCTTCACCCCCGGCCCGTGGAACTCCGTCCGATCCGGCAACGGCGTCCACGGCCTGCCGATGGACTCCGGCCCCATGGCCCTGTTCTACAACAAGGAGGTCTTCGACAAGCACAAGATCGCCGTGCCGGCCACCTGGGAGGAGTACATCGCCGCGGCAAGGAAGCTGCACGCCGCCGACCCCAAGGCCTACATCACCAACGACACCGGCGACGCCGGCTTCACCACCAGCATGATCTGGCAGGCCGGCGGCAAGCCGTACCAGGTCGACGGTACCAAGGTCCGTGTCGACTTCACCGACCCCGGCACGCGGAAGTTCACCACCGCCTGGCAGCAGCTCGTCAGCGAGAAGCTCGTCGCGCCGATCACCGCCTGGAGCGACGCCTGGTACAAGGGACTCGGCGACGGCTCCATCGCCACCCTCATCATCGGCGCCTGGATGCCGGCCAACCTCGAATCCGGCGTCAAGGCCGGTTCCGGCAAGTGGCGGGTCGCCCCCATGCCGCAGTGGGAAGCCGGCGGCGCGGCCAGCGCGGAGAACGGCGGCAGCTCGCTCGTGATCCCCGAGGCCAGCACCAACAAGGCGCTCGCCTACGCCTTCATCAAGTACGCCAACGTCGACGAGGGCGTGCAGACCCGCGTGGACGGCGGCGCGTTCCCCGCCACCTCCGCGCACCTCGAGGCCCCCGCCTTCCAGGACAAGAAGTTCCCGTACTTCGGCGGGCAGGAGGTCAACCAGGTCCTCGCCCGGTCGGCCGACCAGGTCGTCGACGGCTGGTCGTACCTGCCCTACCAGGTCTACGCCAACAGCGTCTTCAACGACACGGTCGGCAAGGCGTACGTGGGCGGCACCACTCTTCAGGACGGCCTGAAGGCATGGCAGGACGCCTCCATCACCTACGCCAAGGACCAGGGCTTCAGCGTCCAGTGAACGGTCGCGGCCGGGTCCTGCCAACTGTTCGCCGGTGGCAGGACCCGTGACCCGCGCCCGGGCCGCACTGTCAGCCGGCCCCATGTCGCCCACGGCCCGGCTGCGCCGATCTGGGCGGATGACAACATCTGGGCCAAGGTCGGGTCTTCCGGTCGGTGCGCCGACCTGGGCACGACCCCGCGGGCGTTCGCGCCCGTCGCAGGGACGCGCCGTCGTCGCGCCGCGCCGGACCCCGTCTCCACCAAACCGGGGCCCGCCGGCTTGCAACCGGTGCTGTCGCAGTGCCTCGCCTTCAGCGGGGTGCGCGCTCCGACCTCCCGTTCTAGCGCCCGGCTTCCTGCCCTTCGAGCGCGTCCATGACCAGGGCTCCTTCGCGTGCCGCCTCGCCCGGCGAGAGTTCACTCAAGGCGTGCCGCAGAGTGACCTCGGCGGCGTCGATGGCCGCCCTGGCAGTGATCACGTGCGTGTGCGCGCGGTCAAGATGACCGAGCCCAATACAGTCGAAAGCGACCTGCGCGTCGTGCAGGGCGAGCTGCAGCTGCCGGGTGGATTCATCGAGACCCATCGCATGTCCTCCTGATTTATGGACGAAGTGTGACACGTAGCCCCACCGCCTGCTCATTTATTATGAGGCGGCAGTTCGGTTTTCTGAGGGTGATTCGACGGGAGACAAAAGCGTCCTATCGGAACGCTACTTTCGTGAATGTAATAGCTGGCTTTTCAGGCTGATACGGCTAAAGGGCCGCCAAAAACCTCGAGCCGCCTGTGGCTCGGCCGCCACCCGTACCCACAATCGCCCGCATAAGCTGATTCGTGCCTGCCCGTGTGCAGCTCGCTAGGACGCATGCCCCTGGCGCTACCCCTTCCCACGGCAGGTATGCCAAGCGAGCCCCGACGTTCGGCAACTCCGCCCTCGTCCCGGCGCGAAAACGCGGGCAGGCCCAGCCCGACCTCACCTTCATCACGCTCTCCCTGTGCGGCGTTCCCTGCACGCTCGGGAAGGACGAGGCCGCCCGAGTTGAAGTCGCGTCACCTCCTCTACCTGAGACTTCCGCGGTCACAGATGCCGTCTCCTGCCGGCTGACCTGGCGGCTGTTCCTGCCAGCGTGTTCGGATGCGACCCACACAGCCGATGCGCGCACCGCCGAGCAGGTCGCATCGCGCCGCGCCCGGGGCGCCATCCCCGCCACCGAGCATCATCGCCCCATGTGGCAGATGGACGCTTCAGCCCCACACCCCGGACATGCTCATCTCATTTGACAACTTGGCGAAATATGTCAATCTGACAACCGTGAGCACCCCAGACCACGTACGCGAACGGACGATCCTCGATGCGACGGCGGAGCTGCTGCTACGGATCGGCTACAACAAGCTGACGATGGGGGACGTGGCCGACGCCGTGTCCCTCCACCGCGGGCTGGTGTACCTGGTCTTCAAGAGCAAGGACGAGCTGGTCGAGGCGGTGGTGCACGACGAGCTGAGCCGCTACGCCGACGCCTGGCGCGAGCACCTGGAGGCCGACCCCCGTGCCGGCGATGTGGCGAGCGTCTACCGGGCCATGATGGGGGCCCTGAAGACGCTGCCGCTGGCGGCCGCCATCGTCGCCCGAGCCGAGGACGTCTTCGGCAAGTACCTGCGCAAGCGAGGGAGCGTCTTCGAGCGGCTGCCGGAGATCAGCGGGAGCGGTGACTTCCTGCGTGCGATGCGGGAGGCGGGGGCCGTCCATCGCGACGTCGACGTGCGGGCGGTGGCCTACATCCTCGACGCCCTGACGCCGGCCATCCGGCGCGCGTTCCAGGAACCGGCCAGCGGTGACGTCCCGTCCTCGGCCGCGGTGCTGGCGGTGCTGGAGGAGATGATCGAATGCGCCGTGCCCCCTGCCGAAGGCGCCGATCTCGCCGCGGGCAAGGCGATCCTCCTCAACCTGCTCACGGGTGCCAGATCCGCGTTCAACGAAGCGAGATAGAGATCTTCCCGCACTCGGCGGGGATCCCCTCGCCGCGCACCGATATGGAGGTTCGATCATGAAGGTAGTCCTCGTCACCGGGGCGTCGTCCGGGATCGGCAAGGCCACCGCGCTGGAGCTGCTGCGCGCCGGGCACATCGTGTACGGCGCGGCCCGCCGTACCGGACACATGGCGCCGATCCGGGCGGCCGGCGGGCGGGTCCTCCCACTCGACATGCGCCAACCAGAGGATCTGGAGCGCGTCATCGACACCATCGTGGCCGAGCAGGGCCGGATCGACGTCCTGATCAACAACGCGGGCACCGTGCTGCACGGTGCCGCCGAGGACGTCCCCCTGAACATGGCCCGCGACCAGTTCGAGGTCAACGTCTTCGCCCCGGCCAGGCTGGTCCAGCTGGCCCTGCCGTACATGCGCGAGAAGGGGTCGGGCACGATCGTCAACGTTTCGTCCATCGGCGGCGAGATCGCGCTGCCGCTCGGCTGCTGGTACTACGCGACCAAGCACGCGCTGGAGGCCTACTCCGACACGCTGCGCCTGGAAGTCCAGCCGTTCGGCATCGACGTGGTGATCATCCAGCCCGGCATCATCAGGACCGAGTTCGAGGACCGCACCGCGCAGGACCTGCGGGAGATCTCCGGCGGCACCGCCTACGGCGCGATGGCCGAGGCGATGGCGCGCAAGAGCGAGACGCAACTCGGCGCGGACAGTCCGGCTTCGGATCCCGGCGTCGTGGCCGCGGTCATCCGAGAGGCCGTCGAGGCAGGCAGGCCGGAGTCTCGCTACGCCGTCGGCTACATGGCCGACAAGCTGCTGGAGCTCAACCGGACCCTGCCTGACCGCGAGTGGGACAAGCTCGCCATGACTGCCACAAGCTGAAACGCAGGCGGTGGGCTGTCGCCGCGCTGGCCGCTGACTTCGCCACCTCCACCGGCGTGTTCATCGCCGCGCGTGCGGTGCGCGGCGCGGGCCACGCACCTACAACCTCATCGACGGAATCTTCCCTCGTTGACCAGAGGGGGACGGGGCATCCCGTCCCCCTGAGGTCATCGTGGTGCGACGGCTTCGAACAGCTTGCCCGCCTCCGCTATCGCCTGGCCGAGGGAGTCAGGCTCCGGTTGATTGACGGCAAGCTCGGCGACCAGCAGGTAGCAGGGGATGCCCGCCAGATGGAACATCAGCGGCTCCCAGCGGAAGCGGCCCTCCTGGGCCTCGGCGAGTTCGTGGTCGATGACGTCGAGGTCGCGGTAGTGGACGTCGACCTGCCGGTCGTCGATCGTGAACCACGCTCCCCCGTTGAAGACGCCTCCGCCCCAACCGCCGATGTCGGAGACCTCGCCCTCCCAGCCGAGGGCGCGCAGGTCGGCCGGGTCGAAGCCGCCCCGGTAGTAGACGGCCAGGTCCCAGTCGCTGTCAGGAGTGTGCGTGCCCTGGGCGCGTGAGCCGCCGAGAGTGACGGCCCGCACGCCGGGCAGGGCCGCGAGCCGATCGGCGACAGGATCGAGAAACATGTCGTCGGTCATGAGAGATCCGATCATCTGAACTGGACGGGCGCTGTGGCACACCGAGCGGACGCCGGAGCGAAGGCTCGAACGGCGTCAGGAGGATCGATGCGTGTGTCATCGCCTCATGGAGTTGATCTTATCGCAGGCCGGGAAGCGGAGGGTGACGGCCAGGCCGCCGGTCGGACGGGCGACGATGGAGATCGTCCCGTGATGCGCGGCGACGATGCCGCGCACGATGGACAGGCCGAGACCGAGGCCCGTGCGGACGCCCTCGCCGCGCACGAACGGCTCCAGGAGAGCTTCCGCCGTGCTGGACGTGATGGGCGGTCCGGTGTTGGCGATGCAGGCGAACGGCAGACCGCCCGTGACACCGGTGGTCACCTCGACACAGCCTCCGGCGTGGTTGTAGCGGACCGCGTTGTCGATCAGGTTGCCGACCATGCGTTCAAGCAGGACGAGCTCACCCGTGATCCGGGCGGGCCGTAGATCGCGCCGTACGGCGAGGTCGCGGGCCGTCGTCTCGCCGGCGACACCGGCGAGGATGCCGCTCACGAGGTCGGCAAGGTCCACGTCGTGCTGCCTGATCGGGCCTGCCTGGCTGCGGGCCAGCGTCAGCAGCCCGTCGAGGATGCGCCTGCTCTGGTCCACGGCGGCGCTGATGTCGCCGGTCATGGCGAGCAGTTCCGGCGTGCCTGGCTGATCGTCGAGGGTGACGTCGATGGCGGTGCGCATGGTGGTCAGCGGTGTGCGGAGCTCGTGGGCGGCGTTGGCTGTGAACATCCGCTGGCTTTCCAGCGCCCGGTCTCGCTCGGCAAGGCCCGTCTGGATGCGGTCGAGCATGCCGTTGATGGTGTGGGCCAGGGTGGCGAGCTCGTCGGCGGGGCTGGTGACCGGCACCCGCTCGGAGAGGTTCTCGGCCGACAGGCGCTGCGCGGTGGCCGAGATGGCGCGGATCGGCCGCAGCACCCGCCCGGCGACCAGCCATCCGAGCGCGGCGGCCAGTCCTGTCACCACCGCGAGCGAGATCAGCGCCTGGGTCAGGAACTCCGAGTAGGCGGCCGCCTCCAACTGCCCGGCGAGCTGCCAGAGCTGCCGCTCCGCCGTCGAGGCCTGGTCGGGGACGGTGGAGGTGCCGATGAGGTTGAGCGACAACCTGCGCCCCAGGTTGCGCCGCATCAGGAGATAGGTCAGACAGGTCAGGATGATTCCGGCGGCCAGCACCAGAGCGGTGTAGAGAGCGGCGAGCCGGCCGCGTGCGGTCATGCCCGGATCCGGTATCCGGCGGAGGTCAGGGTCTCGATGAGCGGCGGTTCGCCGAGTTTGCGGCGCAGCGTGCCGACGGTGATCCTGACCGCGTTGGTGAACGGGTCGGCATGCTCGTCCCACACCTTGTCCAGCAGTCGCTCGGCGCTGACGACGTCGCCGCCGGCGGTCAGCAGCTGTTCGAGCACGCCGAACTCCTTCGGGGTCAGGGCCAGCAGCCGGCCTGCGCGCTCGGCGGTGCGGCGCGCGGGGTCGAGGACGACGTCGGCGGCGCGCAGCACCGGCGGGCGGGCGGGGGCGCTGCGCCGGATCAGCGCGCCGACGCGGGCGATCAGCTCGGAGAAGGCGAACGGCTTGCCGAGATAGTCGTCGGCGCCCAGGGTGAGCCCGTCGACGCGGTCGGAGACCTCGCAGGAGGCGGTCAGCATGAGGATGCGCGCCCTGCCCTGCTCGGCCAGGTGCCGGCACACGGCGTCGCCGTGCACCACGGGCAGGTCCCGGTCGAGCACGACGACGTCGTACGGTGTGACCTCGCACTTGTCCAGGGCCGCCCGCCCGTCGAAGGCGAGGTCGACGGCGAAGCCGTGCTTGCGCAGCCCAGCCGCGATGTACTTGGCCAGGGGCTGCTCATCCTCAACCAGCAGGACCCGCATTCCGTCAGTATCCCTTCCCCACCATATGGATCTTGTATGGCCCGGCGATCGCTTCCCGATCCACATCGGCCCGTAGAAAGGGCGATCACCGGAGACAGCCAAGGAGTGTGCGGTGAAGAACATCGACAGGCGTGGGTTTCTGCAAGGGGCCGGGCTGACGCTCGCGGCTCTACCAACATGGGGATCAGGGCTGAACGGCGCCGCTGCGGCAGGATCCAGCGCGGACCAGCTCTTCAAGGCGGGACGGTTCGACAGCGCCGACCGGGCTTACGCGCGCCTGCTGCGTGAGGATCCGGACGATGTCCACGCCATCGCGCAGCGGGGATACATCGCCTTGCTGGCCAACCGGTTCGGCAGCGCTGAGAGGTTCCTCGCCAGGGCGGTCAGCCTGGCCCCGGGCGACATCGCCGCGAAGCAACGGCTCGCGGAGTGTTACGTGCGCCAGGATCGTCATCCCCGTGCCATCCCTCTGCTGAGGCAGACCGGCAGGCCGAACGACGAGGCGTTCGCCAAGCTGTACTCGCACCTGGGCGGCGCACCCTGGCAGGTGCACGGCTCCCAGAGCACGCGGATACCCATGACAGGCCTGGAGCCCCTGCCCACCGTCGAGGCTTCGATCAACGGCGGAAGCCCCAAGCGGTTCCTCCTCGACACCTACGGGACCCTCGGCGTGTCGAAGGAGGTGGCGGAGGAGGCTGGCCTTCGTGCGGTCGCCACGACGACGGGACAGGTCGGCGACACCCCCATCACCGGATATCTGGGTGTCCTGCCCTCGTTCCGGTTGGGGGACGTCGAACTGCGCAACGTCCCTGTCGGCTGGGGGGACGGCGCCGGCCCGTCGATGCCGCCGTTGCCGGACGGCTCACAACCGGCGGGGGTGATCGGGACGACGACGTTCTACCACTTCCTGACCACCATGGACTACGCGGGCAAGGCCCTGGTGCTGCGCCGCAGGACCGAGGCGCAGTTCAGGAGGTTCCGGGAGGGGGTCGCGCGCTCCCGGTTCGACAAGCTGCCCCTGTGGCTGGCCGGCGACCACTTCCCCTGCACCCTGGGCAGCCTGCGCGACTACGGGCCACGGATCGTCACCGTCGACACGGGCGGCCTGAACCAGGGGTTCAACACCACGATCGAGATCGCCGAGCGGGCGGGCATCGAGGTGGACTACGACCAGCCGCAGTTCCCGCCGGGCAGCGGACGCTATCCGATCACCGCCGACAGGATCAGCCTCGGCAGCGCGGTCGGGCGCGACGTCCGTGGCTGGGCCGGACCGGGCGGCCCCGGTCCAGGACAGTCCGAGCGGTTCGGGTTCGACGCCATCGCGAACGTCAGCCACCTGTTCTTCAAGCCGTTCGCCATCACCTTCGACTACGCGCGCATGCACCTCTACATAGCGTGAAGCGCCTCGACAGGCCTGGCACGCACGGCTTTCGCGGTTCCTGATCGCCTGCTCTCACACCACCGGAACCCAGACCGTGAACTGGTACTTCCAGCGGTGGGAGGAAGCCGGCGTCACCGAGATGCTGCTGACCGAATTGCGCATCTCGGCCCGCCGGCAGGCCGGCTCGCGGCGGACCGCCCAACGCCCGACAGAGATGATCACCATCGCAAGCACCCGGAGGTGATCCGTCACGGAACGCTCAGTATGAGTCGGCCGTCCAACCGATCATGGACCTGCGACACCTGAAACGCTCGCCCGCTCTGGTGTGCGCCCTGGCAGCGCCGCTGCTGTACGCCGGAGTGACCCTGATCGCGCTCCAGTCGGCCATCCACACGGGGCTCACTGCATGGCACGAGCCCTGGATCGACCTGCTGCCAAGCCGGATGGACCACGCGATCGAGTGGGCGCTGGCGATGACGCTCGGCATCACTCTCACCCTCGCCATCGCTGCGGCCGTACTCGCCTCGCTGGGTGGTTCGCTGAAGGGCCGCAGCGGCCTCGTGCCGTGCGCGGCCGCCAGCATGGTCTACCTGTTCACTTTCGCCCTGGCCGTACTCTGCACTTACGCGTTCATGCTGTATCCCAGTGGCGATTTCGATCTCGGGAATCTTTTCCCAGATTGGTACTTTCCTGCGCTGATCGTCATCGCCGTCGTGACCCTCACCGCGCTGACCTTCTGGCTGTCCGCCGCGGTCAGGGAGGCCTGGGCCTCCCGATCGTCAACGCCGCGGCCACGGCTGCCGCACGCGTGACATGCCCCGCCCCCCGAACATGTCCGCAGCGTGCCAGCCGGCTCCGCGGGCTGATGCGACTCCTTGAAGTGGCGCGGACTCCACCCCCTCAAGCCGACCTTCGCCGAGATCGCCGCCGGTTCGGACGTCGGCGCTCAAGACCGGACGCGCCGCCTGGTCCAGCACCAACGCCGGCGAAGCCGTCCTGGCACCTCATATTCCAGGGAGCTGCGTCGTCGGACTCTGTGAAACCACAGAGACCGTCGCCAGGCGGTCAGCCTTCTTGAACGGAGAAAGCGATGACTTCGAACGATTCCGACGTCAGGGCGCTCTTGGAGAGCCGAGTCGATGTCAGCCAGGCAAAGGACATCGATCGGCTCATGTCGCATTATTCTTCCGACATCGTTTATTACGATGCTGTAGCCCCTCTCCAGTTTGTGGGAGCCGAAGAAGTTCGCCGCAACTTTGTGCGGTGGTTCGATGGATACGACGGCCCGATCAGCCTGGAAACGCGCGACCTGACCATTGCGACGAGTGGAGACGTCGCGTTCGCGCACATGCTTCACCTGGACTCCGGAAAGCGCACGAACGGTCTTCAGAGCGCGATCTGGGTACGTTCGACCGTCTGCTGCCAGCGGTCAGGCGGCAAGTGGTTGATCACGCACGAACACATCTCACTGCCGATCAACCCGGAGAACCTGCAAGCCTGGTTCCCTCCGGACATGTGAGCCGAGCCGAGAAAGGTACCTTCTACCTGGCAGGAGGAGGACAGCCGGCGTTGCCGCCCGCGGACGATTCTCGGCTCCGAGGTGATCCCGATCCGAGGGCGGCGTCTCCGGCTCCATGCGCGCCACCGCGGCGTCCGCCAGGTCGATCTCCGACGACGCCTCCGTCAGCGGGGCGGGCCGGCCAAGGCAAGGAACTCGCTGCGGGATCGGGCGTCGGTGCGCAGGACTCCCAGCAGGGTCGAGGTCGTGGTGGTGGTGCCGATGGCTTGGACGCCGCGCAAGGTCATGCAGGTGTGCTCGGCCTGGATCACGACGCCGACGCCCTGGGGATCCAGCTGCGCATGGAGCCAGTCGGCCACCTGTTTGGTGAGGCGCTCTTGTACCTGCGGGCGGCAGGCGAAGTGCTCCAGGACGCGGGCGAGTTTCGACAGGCCCAGGATCCGGCGTCCGGGGAGGTAGCCGATATGGGCGGTCCCGACGAACGGCAGGAGATGGTGTTCGCAGACGGATCGCAGCGGGATGTTGCGGGCGAGGACCAGTTCGTCGTATCCCTCGTCGTTGGGGAAGGTGGTCAGCGCGAACGGCCGGGGACTGAACAGTTCGGCGTAGGCTCGCGCCATCCGGCCGGGGGTGCCGCGCGTGCTCTCGGACTCGGTGCTGATGCCGAGAGCGCGTAGGAACTGTCCGGCGGCGAGCTCGGCGGCCACCAGGTCCGTCTCCGTGGAGTCATGGACGACGTGCAGTCCTGCGTGTGCCGATTTCGGCGCGTGGGGGGTGTCGGTGGCGATATGGGCAGCGGCGGGAGGGTTCTGAGTCATGTCAGCCACCGAGGCCGAGCGCGGTGAGCAGGACCAGGACCACGGTCCCGACGGCGGCCAGGCCGTGCCCCGCGACCACCGGCACGGGGAAGTGCCGTTCAGCCGGTACGGGCAGACGGCTGGCACCGCCTCGGGCGCCGCCGCGTGCGATCCAGATGCCGAGCATGGAGAAACCGCCGAGAGCGGTGATCACCCAGGTGATCGGTGCGGCGATGTCCATAGGAGAACTCCCCTTGGTGTGGGCGGAAGGCCGGGTGCGGATGCTCCCGACGGCGGCGACGGTCGTGATCAGCCGGTGCGGCCGGGCCGCCGCTGGACAGAGACGAAGCCCTCGGCCTGCGTCGCCTCGTCCGAGACACGCACGCCGTAGTGGTAGGCGAGTTTGCCGCCCAGATATCCCGAGACGCCGAGCACGGCCAGGCTCACGGCGCCGAGGGCGAGCTGGCCCATGCCGACGCTGCCGGACGGTTCCCCTCCGGCCTGGCGCCACAGGAAGTTGCCCGCGTAGGCGACGGTCACCAGCAGGTTCAGCGTCATGTGAACGAGGGCGACGCGGAAGGCGCGGGTGCCGGTGGGGATGGCCAGCAGATCCAGCACGCCCACCAGCGCAGCGGCCAGGGCGCCGATCACCCCCACGGCGATCAACCACCTGGCTCCCCGGGCCAGGAAGTCCGGGTCGTCCACGAGATGGGAGGCGATGTCGAAGACGAGACTGGCTACCCATGCCCCGATCGGCACGGTGACCAGGATGGGATGGAACGGGTGTCCGTAAGGGCCGGCGAGCATGGCGCTGACCGGCCGTTTGGCCTGCTGCTGGAGATCCCTGGTCATGGTGCGCCCTCCTGAGAGTTTCACCAACCAGTATTGGACTTATTCGGAGATGGGTCAAGCCGAGCTGCTGAAACACGAGGCCGATGGGAGTTACGACGTTCTGGATTAGCGGTACTCTTGAGGTATGAGCCCCGACCCGAGTCCGCCTTCGCCTCAGCCCCGACCCTCCGCCGCGGCGAGCGTCGACGCGATCCTGGTTCTCGGAGATGATCTGCGCCGGAGGTTGTACGGCTTCGTACGGCGTGCCCGCCGACCTGTGACCCGGGAGGAGGCGGCCGGCGACGCCGGGATCTCGGCCAAACTGGCCGCCTTCCATCTGGACAAGCTCGTCGCCGGCGGGCTGCTGCGTTCCCGCTATGACAGCCCGGGCGGCGTACGCAAGGTCGGCCGCAAGCCCAAGGTCTACGAGCCGGCCGACACCGACATCCGCATCAGCATCCCCGAGCGCCACCACGACGTCCTCGCGGAGATCCTCATCGACGCGGTCCTCACCGAGCAACCTGGTGAGGACGCGCGCTCCGCCGCGCTGCGCACGGCCCGCCACCGGGGCGAGGAACTGGGAGCACAAACGCGCGCCCACGCCCGTCCCGGCCGCCTGGGACCCGAACGTTCCCTCACGCTCAGCGAGACCATGCTGGAGCAGCACGGCTTCGAGCCGCACCGCCACGCCCCGACCGAGCTGCGGCTGCTCAACTGCCCCTTCCACCCCCTCGCGGCCCGATCCCCCGAGCTGGTGTGCGGGATCAACCACGCCTTCGTCGCGGGTTTCCTCACCGGACTTCAGGCTGCCGGCATCAATGCGGTCCTGGCTCCCCGCCCTGGCCGATGCTGCGTCGAGCTGCGCGCCGCATCCGGCGGTCACGACGCCGCCGATCCCGCCACCGACTCGGCCGGCAGTTGCGCGAAGGAGCACGACACCCCGCCTATGGACGACCTTGGCAGCACGCCGGACGTGTCGCCCTCGCGCGGCAGGCGAGGAAGGAACTCATGAGCGAGAACCTGGATCGGCCGGCGCCAGGGGCGTAGTGGTCCTGCTCGACCCGTGTGAGCAGGAGCGGCTCGCCGGCGGCGGCCCGCAGCCGCCGGCGTCGACGTGCGGGCCCGCCACTCGAGGTGTACGCGTCCGGACATCGCCCCGCCTTCCACGCTCGTGAGGTCGGTGAGTGGCGGGCCAGCGGGCGGCGTCGCCTTGGTTCGACTGATGGAGAGGACATCGGCGCTGGGTGAGCCGGAGGAGGACGAGCAGGCGCGGCAGCCGGACATGGCGAGCCGGGCCTGGGCGAGTCCACAGGGGCCGGTGTGACAGGTATGCAAACTCTCTGACAGTGGTGACTGACACCTCACTGACACGCTATGTCACACACAGTGTTCATCGAGTTACGTTCGGCTGGCTGCGGAGTGTTGACCTGACCGGGCCGGGCGCCTTGCGGGTCACCACGGTGAACAGCCGCTCCTGCGGGCGCGAAAGGCGAGGGCGCCGGCTCGCGCCTGGAGTGAGCGGGCGGTCGCCGCATGGCTGAGGCCGCACAGGCGTCGGCAACAGTGTCGGCACCATCGGTGGGCCCGGGAGAGTCCGGGGCGAAGCGAAGGCGAGGTGGCGGGGTGCACCTGACTCCGCACGAACAGGAACGTCTGATGATTCATGTGGCTGCGGACGTGGCCCGGAAGCGGAAGGAACGGGGGGTTCTGCTCAACTACCCGGAGGCGGTCGCGCTGCTGGCCGCCTACGTTCTCGAAGGAGCCCGGGAGGGCAGATCCGTCGCCGATCTCATGGGCACCCCCGACCCGACGGTGCTCAGCCGCGATGACGTCATGGACGGCGTCCCTGAGATGATCTCCGACATCCAGATCGAGGCCACCTTCCCCGACGGCACCAAGCTGGTCACCCTCCGCAATCCCCTCGCGGAGACGGACGGCGAACCGCTGGATCATCCAGGAAAGATCGACCATCCCCAGAACGCCGAACCCGTGGCCTTCAACGTCGGCCGTGACATCACGACCGTGTGCGTCACCAACGACGACGACCGTCCCATCCAGGTCGGCTCGCACTACCACTTCTACGAGGCCAACTCCGGCCTGAAGTTCGAACGCGCCGACGCCTACGGCAAGCGGCTGAACATCCCCGCCGGCAGCTCCGTGCGGTTCGAACCCGGCTGCCCGCTGGAAGTGGAGCTGGTACCCATCGAGGGCAGGCGCATCGTGGCGGGCCTGCGCGGCGAGGTCGGAGGGCGCCTCGATGCCTGAGCCGTCGCCCCAGAGGCATGCCAGGCATCAGCCGCTGACCCGCGTCGAGTACGCCGACCGGTTCGGCCCGACGGTCGGGGACCGTATCCGCCTGGCCGACACCGACCTGCGGATCGAGGTCACCGAGGACTGGTCCGGCGGTCCGGGACGCAGCGGGAACGAGGTCGTCTTCGGCGGCGGCAAGGTGATCCGTGAGTCGATGGGCCAGTCCTGCGCGCCGCGCGACGCCAAGAGGTTCGGCGCCCCCAAGCCGCCTGACACCGTCATCACCGGTGCCGTCATCCTGGACCACTGGGGTGTGGTCAAGGCCGATGTCGCCATCCGCGACGGCCGAATCGTCGCGCTGGGCAAGGCCTACAACGACGAGACCATGGGCCGGCTGCACGACGGGCACGCCACGGCCACGGACTTCCTGATCGGTCCGGAGACCGAGGTCATCGCGGGCAACGGCAAGATCCTCACGGCGGGCGGAGTCGACACCCACGTGCACTTCATCTGCCCCGAGCAGATCGGCGAGGCGCTGGCCGCCGGCGTCACCACCCTGATCGGCGGTGGCACGGGGCCCGCGGAGGGCAGCACCGCCACCACCGTCACGCCCGGCTCCTGGCACGTCGGCAGGATGTTCGAGGCTCTGGACGCCTTCCCTGTCAACATCGGACTGCTCGGCAAGGGCAGCACCATGTCCACCGAGTCCCTGCGCAACCAGGTGAAGGCGGGCATCCTCGGCTTCAAGATCCACGAGGACTGGGGCGCCACCCCGGCCGTGCTGCGCCGGTGCCTGGAGGTGTGCCAGGAGACCGGCGTCCAACTCGCCCTGCACGCCGACTCGCTGAACGAGGCCGGCGCCGTCGCCGACACCATCGAGGCCATCGGCGACCACCCGATCCACGTCTTCCACGTCGAGGGCGCCGGCGGCGGCCATGCCCCCGACATGATCACCATGGTGAGCCTGCCGAACGTGCTGCCCGCCTCCACCAACCCCACCCGGCCCTTCACCGTCAACACGGTCAAGGAGCACATCGACATGGTGATGGTCTGCCACCACCTCAACCCCGAGTTGCCGGAGGATCGGGCCTTCGCCGAGTCGCGGATCCGGCCCTCCACGATGGCCGCCGAGGACATCCTGCACGACCTCGGCGCCATCTCGATCATGTCGTCGGACGCCCAGGCGATGGGCCGCATCGGCGAGATGATCATGCGAACGTGGCAGACCGCGCACGTGATGAAGGCCCGGCGCGGTCCCCTGCCAGGCGACAAGGAAGGCGGCAAGGCCGGTGACAAGGGCTCCGACAACCATCGCGCCCGCCGCTACGTCGCCAAATACACCATCAACCCGGCCATCGCGCACGGCATCGACCACGAGGTCGGCTCGGTCGAGGTGGGCAAGCTCGCGGACCTGGTGCTGTGGGAGCCGAAGTTCTTCGGCGTCAAGACGCACCGGGTCATCAAGGGCGGCCAGATCGCCTACGCGCAGGTCGGCGACGCCAACGCCTCCATCACCACCCCACAGCCGGTCCTGCCCCGCGCAGTGTGGGGCTCGACCGGCCAGGCTCCTGCGGCCAACTCCGTCAACTTCGTCACCGCGGACGCTCTCAAGGCGGGCCTGCTCGCCGAGCTCAGGGTGACCAAAGAATTCAGGCCGATCCGCGACACCCGCAAGGTCTTCAAGGCTGACATGCGGGAGAACGACGCCCGCCCCGATGTCCGCGTCGATCCCGACACCTTCGAGGTGGAGATCGGCGGAGCGAAGGCCAAGGACGTGGCCACGGACATCGACGGCGTGGACGTCCAGTGGAACCACTTCGCCGAAGAGCTGCCCATGGCGCAGCGGTACTTCCTGTTCTGACCGATGCCCGGCGCCCGCGCCGTCAACGAGAAGTGAGAGCCACGCCCGATGACCCGTGCCGCACTGCTCCTCCTGGCCGACGGCCGCTTCCCCGCCGGCGGGCACGCCCATTCCGGGGGGGCCGAAGCGGCCGTCACGGCCGGACGCGTCCGCGACGCGGCGGGCCTGGAGGAGTTCTGCCGCGGCCGGCTGCACACCAGCGCCCTGGTCGCGGCGGGGCCGGCCGCGGCGGCCGCCACCCGGTACGACCCGCTCCTGCTGGATCAGGCCGCGGACG